>NZ_BDHF01000028.1:0-21912 GCF_054786115.1 Treponema sp. R80B11-R83G3
AACGGGTTCAGCGGAGCAAAACGGCGCGTCGTATAACGTCATTTTTAACGCTTATGACTTAAACGCCGAACTTCAACCCGGTATTTGGCTTCCATAAATCCGCGCACTGACAAGGATTTTGCGGCTCTTTTGGGCAGCAAATCTAAGCCGTCCTCGGCGCAAGGTTCACAGCCGTCTGCGGCGCAGATTTTACAGCCAAAACCTGTTACCATATCCGCCATAGAGGGCGTTACGCTTCCAGTAATTGGAAAAACTCCGGTAAAGGCAATCACCGAAACCGCGCAGTATACCGGGACGGTAACTTGGTCCCCGGCGGTAACGGGAACTTTTCAAATTAACACCCAATACACGGCGACTGTTACGCTGACCGCTAAACCCGGCTACACTTTGCAAGGGGTGGCGGCAAATTTCTTTACCGTAGCAAAAGCCGAATCGGCAAGCAACGATGAAAATTCCGGCGTTGTTACTGCGGCGTTCCCCTCATTGAAGGCGGTAATTAACATTGCCTCCATAGCGGGCGTTAAAGCACCGGCAGCCGGAGAAACTCCGGTAACGAAAATTACCGAGGCGGAGCAGTACAGCGGGACTATAACATGGTCACCGGAGGTATCCGGAACGTTTAAATCTGAAACGCAGTACACCGCGACTATTACGCTGGCCGCAAAAGACGGCTACGTATTGGAAGGCGTAAAGGAAAACTTTTTTAAGGTTGCCGGCGCGAAGACGGCAAACGGCGAAAATTCCGGCGTTGTTACCGCGGCGTTCCCGCCGACCATTAATGCCGAAGACGCTAAGTTAAAGATGATAGGTTTTTCGCTAGGCACTTCATTTGCCGAGCCGCTGGTTATCGGCACGATACGCGGAACGTTCGCGCCCTTCAATTATTCGTTTATCGAGTTGGGCGCGGACGCTGGTTGGGGAATTAACCTTGACTATGTTGAGTATTATTCCGCGTATCCCTATGCCAATTTCACGCTGTTCGCGCCGTTTGCGCGGACTGCGGACGGAAAAAGAGGGGGCTTTTATGCGGGCGCAGGCGTAGGCGCGATGTTTGAGTATTACATATTTAATGACGCAGGCCCGATTTGGGATACCACAGTCGCCGCTAACATTGTTATCGGTTTTAACTTATTTGACATGTTTGACGTTTCATATACCATTCGGACAAATTTCGAAACTGCAAATAATAAGCTGTCGGTTGGGTATGTGTATAGGTTTAAATAAAGGAGTTTTAATATGAGAAAAAATTTATTCATTGCATTATCCGTTTTAACGGGCATAGCAATTACAATGGCCGCCTGCGCGTTGGGGGAAGACGTTGCAACGCTTGAGAAAAAAGCAATGAAAGCAAACTTTGGAACAACAGTAAGCTACGCAGAAATAACAGGCGTAACGGCTCCGGTGCACGAGGGTAGGCCGGTAACAACCATTACGGCAAACGACCAATATACGGGGACGGTTAAATGGTCCCCAGCCGATACTGTTTTTCGATTTGGCGTCCGGTACACGGCGACAATTACGCTGGCCGCAAAAGCGGGCTACACCTTGCAGGGGGTAGAGGCTAACTTCTTCACCGTCTCGGGGGCGAACAAGGTGTCTAACGGCAAAAATTCCGGCGTTGTTACTGCGACGTTCACGGCTGGACAACAGCCTGTCTGGCTAAACAGCGTAACCGCCAACGGTGATGTTTCTTCAATGCGGCTGACTCTGTCTTTTGACAAGGCGATTACCGGGCTTTCCGCCGCCGACATCACATTAAGTGGGATAACGGGAGTAACCAAAGGCACGCTCAGCGGTACGGGACCGTCTTACACATTGCCGATCAGCGGCTTTACCGGCGGCGTGACATTAAGCGTTGCGGTGGCGAAATCGGGATATACTATTAGCGGTTCGCCAAAGACAGTTACTATCTATTTCCCCGTTACCTTAAACAGCGTAACCGCTGACGGCTCTTCAACGCAAACTACAACGCAGTTGACGCTGGACTTTAATACGGCTATTACCGGGTTGAGTGCCGCCGACATCACATTGAGCGGAGTAACGGGAGTAACCAAAGGTACGCTCAGCGGTTCAGGACCGTCGTACACATTGCCAATCAGCGGATTTTATTCAAGCGGGACATTAAGCGTTGCGGTGGCGAAATCGGGATATACTATTAGCGGTTCGCCAAAGACAGTTACTATCTATTTATACTTTGTTACCTTAAACAGCGTAACCGCTGACGGCTCTTCAACGCAAACTACAACGCAGTTGACGCTGGACTTTAATACGGCTATTACCGGGTTGAGTGCCGCCGACATCACATTGAGCGGAGTAACGGGAGTAACCAAAGGTACGCTCAGCGGTTCAGGACCGTCGTACACATTGCCAATCAGCGGATTTTATTCAAGCGGGACATTAAGCGTTGCGGTGGCGAAATCGGGATATACTATTAGCGGTTCGCCAAAGACAGTTACTATCTATTTATACTTTAACCTAGGTGTTGAGATGGTCTTAATACCCAGCGGCAGTTTCCAGATGGGGCAAGAAGGAGTTGCAACGCCTGTGCATACGGTAACGCTGAGCAGTTTTTACATGGGCAAGTATGAGGTAACGCAGGAGCAATGGACGGCGGTGATGGGGAGCAATCCGAGTTACTTTCCTTCTTCACCCGCGTCTGGGGAAGTTCAGAGCAAGCGTCCTGTGGAACAGGTAAGCTGGTATTCCGCGCTAGTATTCTGCAATAAGTTGAGCATGATGGAAGGGTTAAGCCCAGCGTATAGAATATCGGGGAGTACCGATCCATCAGCATGGGGAACAGTGCCTACAAGTAGTAACTCTACATGGGATGCGGTACAAATAGTCAGCGGTTCAACGGGCTACCGTTTGCCGACAGAAGCGCAGTGGGAATACGCGTGCCGTGCGGGAACAACGACTGCTTACAACACAGGAGCCGCGATTAGCGACAATACAGGCTGGTATAGTAGCAACAGCGGAAATAGGACGCATCAGGTTGGGTTGAAGACGGCAAACGCATGGGGGCTTTACGATATGCACGGGAACGTGTGGGAATGGTGCTGGGACTGGTACGGAAGCTATTCAAGCAGTGCGCAGACCGACCCCGTGGGCGCTTCGTCGGGGTCTGACCGTGTGGTACGCGGCGGGAGTTGGGGCAATTCGGCGGAGTACGTTCGTTCCGGTCATCGGGGCAGCTACGACCCCAGCAGCAGGCGCGACAGCTTCGGCTTCCGGCTGGTGCGCCCCTGAGTTCTGCCCGCAACGCAGACGAGATGCCCAAGCCGTAGCGACCGGCTATCCGGCGTAGCCGGATAGCTTAAGGGAGCGAAGGCGTGGGCATTGAGTAGGCGTTGCGGGGAAAGCGGACGTATCTTTGTGCGAGAAATAATCCGCCAGAGGACACGCAACATATCTGACACCACTTTTTCCTAGTGTCGTTATGTGACATTTATACGCTAGGGGCGGTGTAGTGGCAGTAGATAGTGAGTCTTGACGGTGGTTTACGGCTATATCCATTTCTCATCGTATTCACCAAAAATCATATTTACTACCTCTGAAGCGTGAGCTTCTAAAAAATCCTTTAGTATATTGTTCTTTATACAGTATTCTATCACGGGGGTTATCAATTCTTCAAGCGTTAATCCTCGTGCCTGATATTCCCGTATCTTGTTTATAAAAAGGCTGTAATCGGGATAATCGTCTATTCCGTTGTACAAGACGATAAATTCTGAGGCGCAAACGTACCTGTTACCGCTTTTTCATAGCGTACCTTGCCTTGCAGGGTACGCTATGATGTGGGGGCGCTACTGGCTTTTCCTCTCTTTGTGATCTCTGTATCTTCGTGATCTTCGTGTGAGCTTTTCATAAGGAGATTTAAATTGGAAGACTTGTACGCTAATAGCGCTCCCGGTAACGGCGGTAATTAGCGGCGGCGTGGTGTGGGCGATAATAAATTAACAATGAGCAAAGTTAGCAAGCATAACAGGTTGGCAAAACGCAAAGCTAACTTACAACAACATTGCTCATTTCTAATTGCTCATTGTTAATTATAAAAATATCACAATTGGGCGATAGTCTCCGGGGGTAACCCGGTATACTTACTAATCTGAGATACAGGCATATTATCAGCCTTCATCTTTCGGGCGCTTTCGAGTTTTTCTTCTTTCATCTTTTGGGCATTTTCGAGATTGGCTTCTCTACGGCCTTTGCGTTCGGCATCTGCCATTCCGCTCCGCCAGTCGAGTTCGCTCTTTATCAGAGTAGTCATCCGCGCATATTCTATTTCGTCTTTGGTGATGTTTATCAATGTGTCTACAGCCATCGCTATGCCCTCCTCTCGGTTGGTTATATCAATTATTTTAGCTCTTTTCTCCTCGTCTGTCAAATATTGGAAAAATACCGCCCACTGTTCCGCATTTGTCATTTCTTCAACTGGCTTTCCGGCTGCAGGTTCTGTCTTTACCAATTCTATGGTGATTATTTTGGTTCTTCCGCCTAGCGAGATACGGTTGTCCAAATCGCAGTACGAGAAATTGTGAATGAATTTTTCATCATCATAAAATTTCTCATTCGCCAAAATAGCGATTTGATAGGTTTCCTTCAAATCTTCATATTCTTTATCTATTCCGTGAATGTCCTGTCCTACGAATAACTTTGAAACATAATACTCAAGCCGCACAGGTTCGCTTGCGATTGGGTTGAAAGCCATTTCAACGTTTATAAGTTCTCCATTCTTTGTTTTACAGGCTACATCGAAACGCAAATACCGCTGCCTCAAATCGTCAATAGGCGGCTCGTTGGCAATGATGGTTTCCACCGCGACAGTTCGCCCGATAAGCGCGGAAATCAAGTCTGACAACGCGCCCCTTGACGCTGACGTGTCCTTGGTGAATACGGCTTTGAACACCGGGTCATAGCGGATGTCCAAGATACGCTCCCCGTCCCCGAAAGGGAAGGGGCCCCACTCGTAAATAGCAGGATTTTGATTGTTTGTTTTCATAAACAACTCCTTAAAATTATTTATGTATATATGGCGTGAGAGTGCCGTTTTGCTTGACTGTTTTTAAAAATTTTTCGAAAAAATTTCTCACAAAGAACACAAAGTTTATTAGATCACAAGGAGGCACAAAGGTACCTGTTACCGCTTTTTCATAGCGTACCTTGCCTTGCAGGGTACGCTATGATGTGGGGGCGCTACTGGCTTTTCCTCTCTTTGTGATCTCTGTATCTTCGTGATCTTTGTGTGAGCTTTTCATAAGGAGATTTAAATTGGAAGACTTGTACGCTAATAGCGCTCCCGGTAACGGCGGTAATTAGCGGCGGCGTGGTGTGGGCTGTGACCAAATAATAAAAGTCAGAACAAAGTATTTACAGGAGTTTTTAAAAATTGAAAAGCAGTAATAACATACTCCCAAAAAAGGACTTGAAAAACAACGAAAAACGGGCTATATTTATATAATATCATACATAGGAGGAGGTTGTTATGGCAGAATTTCTGTCTGATAAACAGCAAGAAGACTTAAAATTTTTTTATAACAATCTCAACGAACTTTTAGCAAATCCGCTATACAGGCATAAATACGCACTGATACATGACAAAAAAATTGAAGGAGTATTTGATACCTTTGAAAATGCGATAACTGACGCTGTATCAAAGTTTCAACCATGTGATTATGTTATTCAACAAATAATTTCTCAGACTGAAGTATCCGGTTTTCTATATTCAGCTTTTGCCCCTGCATAAAGAGTAATTTATGGGTTCATTTAGACTTAATAATATTGGTTTTCAAACATCTCCACCTCTACCTTCTAATGTAAAGGTATCAATAAGTACCGTTCCATTCCCTTTAATGTTTGACGGCCTTAATATTCCTGTATTAATTTCTACTGCTTCCGCATACCGATCTACCATTGACCCGCATTCTATCAAGACAGCCCAAATACTTGCGCATTTTGATACAGGTGCAACTAAAACATCTATTGATATTGAGCTTGCCAAAAAATTAAATCTTATTCCAATAGGCGAATCACCAAGTCATACAGCGGCAGGATTAAGACAAGCCACAGATTTTGTTATTGATCTTGGTTTTCCAAGTACAAACTTACGACCCTTTATAAATTTACAAATAAGTTCCTGTAAATTATCAAATCCAAATGTGCCGTTAAAATTTCAAATGCTTCTTGGAAGGGATATAATGTCTCACTGGAATATTGTATGGGACGGACCAAGCTCTACAGTAATTATCAGCGATTAAAAAGTAAGGGGAATTAAATGGGCGAGTACAAAAGGCCAAGCTGGGACGAGTATTTCATGGAAGTCTGCGAAGCAATTTCCAAACGGGCAACCTGCGACAGGGGGCGCTCCGGTTGCGTGATTGCCAAAGACAAACAGCTTCTTGTGACCGGCTATGTGGGCGCTCCTGCGGGGCTTCCGCATTGCGACGAAGTCGGGCATCAAATTAAAAAAATGATCCACGAAGACGGCAGAGAAACCACCCACTGCGTTAGAACCGTTCATGCCGAGCAAAACGCCATCTGTCAGGCGGCAAAACGCGGCATTCCTATTGATGGAGCCACCCTTTATTGCAGAATGACTCCATGCAGAACTTGCGCCATGCTAATCATCAACTGTGGAATTAAAAGAGTCGTATGCCAACGCCGTTACCATGACAACGAAGACTCGCTTGCAATGTTTGAAAAAGCCGGAGTAACTATTGAACACATTCATGATGAATTGCAAAAATATAATGACCAATAGGAGTTGTCCAACCTAACCGGACTCAAGAATTATTCGGTATTTTAAATAAATCTCTTCTAACGTATGTAAAGGGCCGGGAGCATTCACTCTTTTACGCAATGTGCAAGCGTCCCGTCTTTCAAGGAAAAAATCGTAAATAGCACGGGGATCATGTTCGTTTACGACAGAATAGACCGGTTTGGAATCAAGGTATGACCTAACCTCATCATGGCTTACGGATAATACGCCGTAGTGCATCAATCTGCCGCGAACCTGTAAAATTTCCTCATAAGACAGTCCAAAAAGAAATTCTTCAAGCGCCCATCTTGTATAATCATTTGTGGATTCTTCTTTTAGAAAATCTTCCCATTCGGTATCAGTATCCATATCAATGGATATTCTTAACAATTCGGTATTGCCGTCCATTGTTCCAAAACTTGGCGGGGCGGAATCTCTGGCTTTCCAAAGAGATGAAAGAGCCATAAGGTGATGGATACTGCGTTGATCCGTGCCGCTGTCCCATAGATTAATTAAATCGTTGGCAAGCATGGATTTGGTGTTTGGTGAAAAATCCGGATCATCAAGGCACGAAAAATAAACGTCTTCCGCCATTAGCGTAAAAACTACGGTAAAGGGGATGCTTTTCAAATGAGAATGTAATTCGGCGTTTTTTTCAGTTAGCCGTGAGAGCAGGGCAAAAGCGTGAAATTTCGCAATTAAAAAACTGCGAAGGGTGGCTACTTTAGCCGGAGTACGCAACACATGCGACGGGGTGGAAAACGCAAGTAAGGACTCCGTAAGCTGATTTTCATTAATAAGAATATCCTTAACAAACTGAGTTTCCTTTATAGAAGGATAATCAAATACTGCATTCCCCAAGTTGCGCAACCGCCGGAATCTTTCGTGCGCCAAATAAAAATCCTGCGGCCTTTTTTCCTTTAGCCATTCTTCTGTTTTTGCAACCAGATCTTCTTCTTCTTCTGACAGCACTTTATAGGAATGCTCATTAATCTGTATCATAATATTGAAATTATACTATGGATTATGAAAATACACAAATAAATTATGTGCTTGAAATTTTTAATAAAGTGTGTTATATTTGGAAACAGACGGCGTTATAATGTCAAATGCGTTTTTCTGCGCACTGTCGGCAGCCTAAAGGCTGCCTTGCATTGTTCATCTTTGTTACGTTTTTTGGTGCTACAACGTGTAGATTTTTTAATCCACACGGCTGCGCCGTGCGTTTTATTGTCGCACTGTCGGCAGCCTAAAGGCTGCCTTGCATTTTTCATCTTTGCGGCGTTTATTGGTGCTACAGCGTGCGGCATTATTCATCCACACGGCTGTGCCGTGCTTACAATTGCTGGGGGGTGCACCGGTTTCGACTGGTACGTCTTCGGGGTATAGACTGCAGATGGAGCGCCCATCTCCTGATTGGGCAAAAATTTAACTGCCAACAACGACAGTTACGAATACGCCTTAGCTGCGTAATCGCGTGGAACTGCCCCGCCGCTCTGAGGGGCAACTTCCGCGTCGCAATCAGAGCTGGTCTTGCCGCAGCGTCCGGTGGCGGCATGATAAGATTTTCCGGAATACGGACAGGCCGCGCGCCGTTTAGCCAAGCCCGTCCCTACAATTTAATAAACGGCTAAATCTGTAGACGTTTATGTTTCGCGTATTGGGACGCGGGTTCGACTCCCGCCACCTCCAAAGAGTAATATTCTCTTTTTATTATTTATATGGTAAAAATAAATTATATTGAGAGGATACAATGGATAATTCAAAGCACACTGAATTTATAGACATTAAAAACATCTCTGTTTTCGACAGTTTTTGGGGTCCTTTTATGGATCGTATCAGAATCAAGGTTATTCCTTACCAGTGGGAGGCTCTGAACGACCGTGTTCACGGCGCCGAACCCAGTTACTGTATGCGTAATTTCAAACTTGCCGCCGAGCTGACCCACAGCGAACTTGATTACGGAGTGCCGCTGAATACAGGGCACGCTGGGTTTGTATTTCAAGACAGCGATTTTGCCAAGTGGATAGAAGCGGCTTCCTATTCCCTTGTATGGCATCCCGATCCGGAGTTGGAGAAAACATTGGACGACGCAATTGATATTGTCTGCAATGCCCAGCAGGATGACGGTTATCTTAATACCTACTATATAATCAACGGTCTTAATAAACGTTTTACCAACCTAAGGGATAATCACGAACTGTACTGTTTTGGGCATCTTCTTGAGGGCGCGGTTGCCTACTATGAAGCTACAGGGAAACGCAAATTCATGGATGCCCTTATCCGTTTCGCCGATTGTATCGACCGCCTGATTGGACCGGAAGACGGGAAACTACACGGATATCCGGGTCACGAGATTGCCGAAATGGCTCTGGTACGCCTGTACGCTGTTACAAAAAATGAAAAGCATCTTAAACTTGCCAAATATTTTATCGATCAACGCGGACAGAAGCCCCTGTTTTTTGAGGAGGAAAACGGCAGGAACAACAATAATTTTTACTGGAAGGACAGTTTTTTCCAGTATCAGTATTATCAGGCCGGAAAGCCTGTATGCGAACAGCATATAGCCGAAGGTCATGCGGTACGGGCGGCATACCTGTATTCCGGAATGGCGGATATTGCGCGCCTAACGGACGATGCCGCCCTTATGAATGTTTGTGATAATCTTTGGAACAATATCGTTAACCGCCAAATGTACATTACAGGCTCTATCGGGCAGTCGGCTTACGGCGAGTCATTTTCGTATGATTATGATTTGCCCAATGATACGGTCTATGCGGAAACTTGCGCGGCTATAGGGCTTGTTTTTTTCGCCAAACGCATGGCTTCCATCGCGCCTAAAGGAACCTACGGCGACGTGATTGAGAAAGCCCTGTTCAACGGCATAATTAGCGGAATGTCCCTTGACGGGAAATCATTCTTCTATGTAAACCCTCTGGAAGCGCTTCCAGAGGCAAGTTTGAAAGATCACGGGAAGAGACATGTAAAGATTGAAAGGCAAAAATGGTTTGGCTGCGCTTGCTGTCCTCCTAATCTGGCGCGTCTTATCGCTTCGCTGGGAAGTTATATTCATTCGTTATGTGAAAACGCCATATATACTCATCTTTTTATTGGGAGCGAAACAAAGATAAAAATTTCAGGCGCGGACGTAACCGTTAAGATCGAAACTAAATATCCATGGGAAGGACAAGTAGACATTAGTTTTGCCATGAGCGTAAAAACAAAATTCAAGTATTATTTCCGTATTCCCGGATGGTGCGGGAAATACAGTGTGCGCGTTAACGGCGTTGAGCAAACCTGCGCCATTGAAGACGGTTACGCGTTTATTGAGCGGGAATGGGCAGGGGGCGATAAAATATCCATTGTTTTAGATATGCCGGTAAATTTTGTGCAATCCAATCCCCATGTGCGGGAAAATATTGGTAAGATTGCGGTCATGAGGGGGCCAATTGTATATTGCGCGGAAGAGGAAGATAACGGCAGCGAACTTTTCAGATTTCACGCGGGAAATCCAGACGATATAATTGTCAGATATGAAAAGGATCTGCTGGGAGGCGTTACGACAATTTCATTCACCGGCAAGCGGGAAAAAGACTGGGCTGGCGGCGAATTGTACCATACTTCCGGTACGGTTCTTGAAGACAAAAAAATTATGCTAATCCCCTATTATGCCTGGGCAAACCGCAGAGCCGGGGAAATGACGGTTTGGATAAATAAATGAATTATCTCTTATTATTATGCAATAAATTAGCCGCTTCTTCCACAGAAGAAGCGTTAATCAGAGCCTGACGAATTGACTCGTCTCTTAGTATGGCACCTAACGCTGAAAGGAACTGCAAATGAGGACCGTCTTTTCTGGGAGAAACTTCCAGTATAAAAAGACGTGACGGCTGGCTGTCTGAAGGCTCAAGAATAATTCCCTCTTTTTTAATGCCTACAGCCACAACCGTATCTTTAACACCGTCTGTTTTCGCGTGCGGAATAACTATTCCGTATCCCATGCTGGTACTCATGATATTTTCCCGTTCAAATACGTCGGCTAACACAAGCTCCCGATCCAACAGCTTTTTCTGCGTAAAAAGCATATCAACCAGTTCGCGTATTATTTCATCTTTTGAATTTCCTTTAAGATCAAGAATTATGGAATTAGGCTCTATTAATGAAAGAAGCGTGTTGTTGGTTCTTCCCCTGCGGTCAAACAGTTCCTTCTTCATCGCCGTAGTGTTCATAGAGTCTTTTAACTTTTGCATGGATTCCGAAAGATTAATTATATCTTCATAAACAACATTTTTAACAAACGGCAAATCCGAGTTTGACGTCTCTACAATAACGGCGCTTCCTTCGCAGCTTATCGAAAGAGAAATATCGTCTTTACGGGCAAGAGCAATGTTATCGTCAAGATTCATTATCTGAACATAAAAACCTTCGGCGCGAATATCAATTAATAATCTGTCCAACATAAGTTTCGCGACATCATGGGAATCAAAGTCCCATTTTAAATAGGTGGTATCTTCAACGCTGACTAATTTTTTTGTTCCCTGCCCCTTAATTCTTAACGACGCGTTTAAAAGCGGCGGAGCCACTATAGTAGAAATTAAAGTCAACAGAATTACAATTGAAAAAAGCTGGTTGTCAAGAACGCCCATCGTCAATCCGATACCGGCAATAATAAGCGCGACCTCGCCGCGCGGAACCATGCCCACCCCGATCCTCAGCGCCCCTTTAACATTAAAACCAAGCAGAAGCGCGGGACCTCCGCACCCGATTACCTTCGCGAAAATTGCCGCCAAAGTGTATATTCCGCCGAAAATTAAAACATCCCTGGAAAGTATTTCCCGTACATTTACCATCATTCCCATAACGGCGAAAAACAAGGGAACAAAAAATTCATAAAGCCCTTCAAGCCTTCCCTGTATAACTGCGGCAATATCTGTTTTTGAAAGCGAAAGCCCGGTAATATAAGCGCCGATTATCATTGCAAGCCCGCCTTGCCTTTCAAAAAGACCGGCAAGAATAAGAGCCAAACCAAACGCGAGTATGGAGAAATCTGAACTGTTTTTAAATAGTTTTAAGAACGAAGCAAGCTGACGCGAGAAAACCAAACCTAATACGGTAAATCCCAGCCATATGCCGAATGCTTTTCCGGCTATGCCAAGAATTGACAGCGCGGAAAAATTGCCTCCCGCGTGTCCGCTTAGCAAAGCGGTTATCCCAAGTACTACGGCC
Organism: Treponema sp. R80B11-R83G3; assembly: GCF_054786115.1. Classification (NCBI taxonomy): domain Bacteria; kingdom Pseudomonadati; phylum Spirochaetota; class Spirochaetia; order Treponematales; family Treponemataceae; genus Treponema; species Treponema sp. R80B11-R83G3. The sequence continues at coordinate 11,978 of NZ_BDHF01000028.1, forward strand.
AGCATGATTATTCCCAATACATCGTCAAATACCGCAGCGGCAAGAATGGTAACCCCTTCAGGAGAGTCCATCTTTTTTCTATCGCTTAAAATTCTGGCGGTAATACCCACAGAAGTTGCCGTTGACAGCACCCCTAAAAACAAACATCGCGTGTCAAGAAATGAAGTTTTAAGAAGTAGAATGCCGCAAAAATCTCCAATTACAAAAGAGAATAACACTCCGCCAAATCCTATTACTACGCCCGCAACCGAATACTTTAAGAATAAGCCAATATCCGTTTCCAATCCGGAGAAAAAAAGCAAAATAATAGAGGCGACTGTGGCAAATGAGTACAACTCGTTGCTAACCGCGATAGAACCGCCGCCGCTTAAAGGAAAAAGCCCCTCTGGGAAACCGGGAAAAGCTATGCCGCCTAAAGCATAAGGGCCTATTACTACGCCTATAAGCAATTCGCCAAGTACGGAAGGGATTCCCACTTTCTTAGCCAAATGTCCGCCAAAACGCACGGCGAATAAAATTATTCCTACCTGAAAAACCAATATAGTCATTAATTCTGTAGTATTCATTTTATTATTGATACATCCGTGATATTTCCTGAAATTGGTTCTGTATCTGTAAAACAGCGTCCGTCATAATCGGGTCAAATTGGGTGCCTTTTCCCTGCATAATAATATCAATCGCTTCATCATAAGGCATGGCGGCTTTGTAAACGCGGGCGCAGACAAGGGCGTCATATACGTCGGCTAAAGCGGCAAGACGCGCGGAAATCGGTATTTCCTTTTCTTTTAATTGGCGAGGGTATCCTTTTCCGTCCCAGCGTTCGTGATGTCCGTAACAAATATCTTCGCAATGTTTAAGGTATATGGATGAATTCACGTCTCCAAGTTCATGGATAATATCCTTGCCGCGTATGGTGTGCGTTTTCATTACTTCATATTCATCGGGATCAAGTTTGCCGGGTTTAAGAAGAATCTTATCGGGAATCGCTATTTTTCCGACATCATGCAGAGCCATGGATCTAATTATCATATCCGGCTGGAGTTTCCTTAATTCATCGGAATAAACGGAATTTACTCCTAACAAATATTCAACTAACGCTTTTACAAACAACTGCGTCCGTTTAACATGTTCGCCTGATTCCAAATCGCGGTGTTCAATAACATTCGCAAGCCCTTGCAGGGCGTTTTCCAGAGTCTTTGTCGCTTCCGCAGTTTTTTCCGCTACCATTTCTTCCAGACTGTCGCTGTAATTTTTTAGCGATATCTGGTTTCTTACCCGCAATTTGACAATTTCAGGCAGGAACGGCTTATTGATAAAATCGACGGCGCCGGCGGCAAGAAGCTCGCTTTCCGAATCGTTTTCGGCGGTGATAAAAATAATGGGGATTCTTTGAAAGGCTTTATCTTTTTTTATTTTATCGAATAATTCACGCCCGTCCATGTGGGGCATAACAACATCCAAGAGCATGATCTTTGGAAGGGGAACGGTTGTTTTTAGTTTTTCCAGAGCTTCCTTTCCGTTATACGCCGTAACAACATTATAATCACCGCTTAGAATTTCTTCCAGAATCATTACATTTGTTTCAACGTCATCAACGACAAAAACTACAGGTTTATTCTCATTCATATTGCGCTATTACCTTGTCCACTTCTATCATTGTTTCAGAATAGATAGTTTTTACAGTTTCCAACTTACCGGGAGCTACAGAGCCGGCTTTTATCTGGGTTTCCAGTTCCAGAACATGCTTATAAAGCTCGGTAAGAGACAGATTAGCGGAAAGCCCTTTAAGGGTATGGGCGTTAATCTGCGCCTTGGGCAAATCGCCCGCAGCCAATGCGGCTTCAAGGTCAATAAGATTCTTATCATCCTTAAATTTTTTGAATAATTTGGCTAAAAGCTTTGAATTATTCATAACTCTTTTTAAGCCCTCTTCGATATTCACATACACTACGTCTGCCATATTAAACCTCTCTTTTTTATGGTATTTAAAATTTTATCGTTCCCGATAAATAATTCTGCCTCTGCTAAGATCATACGGAGAAAGGGCAATTCTTACCCTGTCGCCGGGGACAATTCGGATATAATGTTTGCGCATTTTACCCGACAGATGAGCCAAAATTAGATGCCCATTCTGATTATCCAGTTCCACTCTGAACATTGTGTTGGGAAGAGCTTCTTTAACTACTCCCTCTACCTCTATTGCTTCTTCTTTTGCCACTTTTACTCCTTTAATAAATATAATAATTAAGCCACTTTATGTCAATTACATAAATATGATAAAATAAGGTATGTATTATTATAGCACCAGAAATAAAAGTAAAAAAGTCAATTTTGCCGAAGCAGCCCTTACGGGATTAGCCCCGGATGGAGGGCTTTTTGTGCCTGAAGAAATTCCCCAATATTCGGCGCAAGTACGCTCTTCTCTTGGGTCAATGGCTTTTACGGACATTGCCTATGAAACAATTAAACCCTATGTAAAAGATGAAATCCCAGACAGCGTGTTATCTGATATTGTGCAATCGGCGTTCACCTTTACAGCCCCATTTGTACCTGTCGCAGACCGCTATGCTTTAGAGCTTTTTCACGGGCCGACTGCGGCATTTAAGGACTTTGGCGCCCGTTTTATGGCTCGCGCTTTTTCATACTTGCGCCGGGGAGAAGACCAATCGTTAAGAATACTTGTCGCCACTTCGGGCGATACGGGCGGCGCCGTGGCGGACGGCTTTTTTGAGGTGCCGGGCATTTTTGTTACGGTTTTATACCCAAAAGGGCGAGTATCCCCCCTTCAAGAGCGGCAGATTGCCGGTCTTGGCAAGAACATCACGGCCCTTGCGGTAGAGGGCAGTTTTGACGACTGCCAGCGTCTTGTAAAAGCCGCTCTTGCCGATGAAGGCCTTAAAAAACGAATGTCACTTTCTTCGGCAAATTCAATTAATATCAGCAGACTTATTCCGCAGGCGGTTTATTATTCAGCCGCAGCGGGAAGAGCTTTTGCGGGGCTTGCCGATCCTGACGGAGAAGCGACACCTAGAGTCGCGGGGGCTGTCGCCACTAAAGTGGCTGCCACCTTAGTGGCAAGAGCGCACGCGCCGAAAAGCGGACTGCCCGTTACCCTTTGCGTCCCATCGGGCAATTTTGGAAATTTAACGGCGGGGCTTTACGCGATGAAGATGGGCGCTCCCATAAGGCAATTTATCGCGGCGACAAATATTAATAAGACTGTTCCCGATTATCTTGATTCTGGCGAATACCTAACGAGAATTTCTCAGGCGACAATTTCCAACGCGATGGACGTGGGCGCGCCCAGTAACTTTGAGCGAATGTCAGCGCATTTTTCATTGGAGCAGATGCGCCAAATAATTTTAGGCGTTTCAGTCGGTGATGAAGAGACAAGGGAAACAATAGTACAAGTTCATGATAAGGCGGGGTATTTTCTTGACCCTCACAGCGCGGTGGGCTGGAGAGGAGTTGATAAACTTTACGCTAAAAATAAAATTCAAGAAGGGGCGGTTGGCGTTCTTTGTACGGCGCATCCGGCCAAATTCTCAGAGACGGTAGAGCCATTAACAGGAACTCCACCCATGCCTGTCTCACTATCCCGCGCAATGGAAAGAACGGTAAACGCTAAAGTAATTCCGGCTCAGGCAGACGCGCTAATTGACTTTTTAATCTCAATCACATGAAAAAAAACACCTGCAAATTTTCCAAAACCGCCGCAGATTTGTTTTTCAACATTTCTTTGCCGGTTAGGGGTTTGTGGGTTTTAATTTTATTTCTTTTATTCACGGCATACTCATTCGCCTGTGATTTAGAGGGGCATTTTGAATTTACCGTAAGCAATAACGAGGGAGAAATTCTTTATAGCGGATGTTATGACGCAGTTAATATGGGGCCGCATATTACTGAATATATCCTTACCAAAGAAAGAGCGGAGGCGACAGGGGTAAAGCGTCCGTCTGTGCAATTTACGCAGGACAGGGACAAGGGCGTATTACGGCAATTGCTTGCCGATAATGGTTATTCCCTGCCGCATCACCGCGACTATACCAATTCAGGTTATGACAGGGGGCACATGGCTCCCAACGCGGATTTTAACGACACTTATGAAAACGCGCTGATGACTTTTTTTATCGCGAACATTTGGCCGCAAACGCCAAACGTAAACAGGGTTGAATGGCTAAAAACAGAAAATCAAACAAGAAAACTTGCGTCGGAGTATTCATTTGTAAAGGTAATTATCATTGTTGATGAATTTACAATGGAAAAAGTCGGAAACATCACCATCCCGTCCTGTTTTAAAAGACGCGTCTATGATGTATATTCAGGCGACCTAATTTATGAAATTGACGTTTATCAATAATTCGAGAAGAGTTCACACACGCTAGAGGGACGCACGGCGTAGCCGTGTAGATCAATAATGCCGCACAGCGTAGCACCAATAAATGCCGCTGTTTACAATAAAAGCAAGGCTGACTTTAGGCAGCCGTCAGTGCGCAGAACACAAAGGTACAAAGATCACAAAGGGGGGTGAAAAGAAATTAGAAATGAGCAATTAGCAATGTTTTTGTCCGAGGAGTATGCGTGGGCTTCACGATTAGATAACGGACAACAACCCCATTCCCTACTCCCCACTCCCTATACTTTGTACCTTTGTGTTCTTAGTGTGAGGTCTTTACAGATAAAACAAATAAATAGTCAGATAACCTGTTTAAATACGCGCCTGCTTCGGGGCACAACGGCTGTTCTTCGCTGAGAGCGAAAAATAACCTTTCCGCTTTTCTTGCGACTGTCCGCGCTATTTGGATTTGCGCTTCTATGATGCTTTTTCCCGGGACAACTAGCTTGGTCTGTTTGGGAAGATTGGCTGACAATCTGTCAATTTCTTTTTCTAAAATTGCAATTTCATCATTAGGCAGAAAAAAATTACTGTTTTTTACGTCGGAAACATGGGACATGATTATTACTAAGTTTTTTTGTATCTCTTCCAAAAAATCACGCGCGGACTTCCATGATTCTTCGTTTGAAATCATTGCCTTAACAAGTCCCAAGTGGCAATTAAGTTCGTCTGCCGCTCCAACAAAATGAATTGACGCGCTGTTTTTAGAGACTTCACGTCCGCTTAGATCAGTTGTTTTTCCTTTGTCGCCTTTTTTTGTATAGATACCCATAATTACAGCGTGTCGGGAGAGTCAAGATAAACGGGAAGCTGCATTGACGTTTCCAGATAACCCATCCTGCGTTTTTTAACGGTAATTTCCATTACGGCATAACCTTCATCTTCCAGCAGGCGCAAACGTGAAATAAACACGGGATCGTCTTCTGAAATTCCGGCTTCGTCAGCTATGGAACCGCGTACTATTCTGTTTACCCTGAAACTGGACGAAAAAACAGTACTTTGCAACGGCGAAAGAATCATGCCAAACAGGGGAGCGGCAATTCTATCCCGCTTGTCAATCTTTGCCGCGTCCAGAAGAGGCAGATCGGGACGGGGGACGGTCATCATAATTTTCTTTTTTACTTCATCGGTATTTTTATTAACAGTCTCCAATACCACAAGCTCTCCCGGGCCGCAGGTAAAAATCATGCTCTGCAAGGCGGGAATAATGCCGCCATTGGGGGCGGTTACGGGCTTGCCGTTAATTGTCTTGATAAAAACGCCTTCGCGAACTTTATGAAGAGAGGCGGGCGTATTTGGCGCGGTATAGATAATTTCAGCCTCAGAATAAGTTTCACATAACGTCATTCCAAGCCAGGGGCGTTGGGATTTTCCCCCTTTTATCATAGCGGGCAGGGCGGCGGCAAGCATTTCCGCAGGAATGGCGAAATTAAGCCCCTGATGCTGATCCACGCCGGCAAAAACTATTCCCACAAGCCGCCCTTCATTGTCCACTACAGGGCCGCCTGAATTGCCGTGATTGACTGCCGCGTCTATTTGAATAACGTCCCCTATCTGCAAAAAACGCCTTCCAAGGGCGGAAACAATGCCCGATGTCACCGTCATTTGCAGCCCTATGGGAGAGCCCATCGCAAGCACGGTATCGCCTACGCGCGGAATTACGCGATCTACAAGTGAAAAAACATAATCCGTATTTATTTCCGTTTTAATCAACGCAAGATCAAGCGCTTTATCCCAGCCTATAACGCGGGCGGGAACCCGAGGATTGGAAGAATCCCCCATGCGGATATACATTCGCGAATACCCCTTGCGTTTGGGATCAACTTCGCTTGCTATAACATGGTAGTTTGTAATTAACAAACCGGACGCGTCAACAAAAAAAGCAGAACCTAAAACTCTGTCGGGAATGCTGAACCCGCGTTCAAATCTGTATCCCCTGTCAACAAGAACGGTGGCGACTCCTTTGATCATATCGGAAGCGCTGTCTCTGCCTTGAGCGTACTCGCGCAAATTGGCGGGAATGTTCTTGCCGCCTGCGGTTTGAGCCGCGGCTAGGAAAAATGCCGAAGATCTGCGCTGCCGTCCTTCAACGGCTTTTTCAAGAAATAAAAGGGCGCTTTGATAATCAATCGGCTGCATTTCATGCGATCTTACCGCCGCTAAAAACGCGCCAAGATTATCGCTTTCCTTTAATTTTTTCTTCGCGCTTTCAAGAAGATAAGCCGCTTCTTTTCCGGTATGGGCGTTTTTTATTCCAATACTTGCAATTGATCTGCCAATGGACACGGCATCGTCCCATCGCCCTTCCTCAACCGCCTTATCCTGCGTCGCGCATAGATTTTCAACAGCCTCTTTTTCATATTGGGCAAGCTGCCGCCAGTCTTCGTTTTCATTGTTATCAGTAACGGAATATATTTCTTTATAAATATAGATTTGATTCAACGCGGCAATTGGTTTTTCAGCGATTAGTTTTTCAATATTACCCAGTCTGACCGAACTTGTGGTACGGGACGGAGAGTCATCCTCAGTATCCTTTACGCTTTTGCATGAAAAAATAATAATTATTAAGAAGAAAAAGAAAAACGTTTTTTTCATTTTTTGTTTCCGGTCTCAGAATAATTCATTTCTCCGCCGCCGTCCATATCATAAGAATAAACAACTGAACCGTCGGGAAGATACGTTTCTTTTGTTTTATAAGTTCCGTCTCCCGACCAATCGCTCTCGGAAGAAGCGATTAATCGGCGGTAGTCAAGGAGACTCTCCCATTCATAATCTGGCGGCGGGCGGCGGAAATGGCGTATTGTTTCCATTCTGCCGTCAGCGTCCAAATCAATGTGTTGAACTACAGGCAGTCCTTTTTCAAACTCCGTAACTGAAACCTGCCGTCCGTTTAAGGTTTCAATAACGCGCAGTATAACTCCCCGATCCATATAAATTGTTTCCGCCGCGCCGTCTATTTCCAAACTCGGGCGGGTATAGCTCGAACAAAATGACAGGAGAGCGCGATGGGTAAGAGTAATATATTGATACGCCGGCACAGGATATGTAAGGCCGGAAAGAGCGTCGCTTCCGCCAATATCGATAAAATTAACAGGCGCATAACTAAATACGGCAGGGCCAAATTTAAATATTTCATTTTCCATTTCCGCCTGCCTGACAAAAGGATAGCGCTCCCATTGCAAAATAACTCTGCGCGTTAAATCTTTATCATGCGTAGAATTATCCTTTGCAATAAAAACGGAAATACTTTCAGGATCATTGTCCAGATCGAAATTAACTGTTACTTTAAAAATATTATTGGTAAGATAGTCAACTAAAGAATCAATAAACCCCATGCGGTAACGCACAATGGTTTCTATATAGCCGTCATTATCGTCATCGGTAATTATAGAGCCGGTAAAGGTAAGGAGTTTGCGCGTAAAGGAATCGCGTCCTTCTTCACTGCGAAGAAATTTATAAGTGCCGATAATTATTTCTTTTTTAATATCGGGTTCTTTGTCCGTAACTGCGGAAAAAACTTCTTCTATCGCCAGTTTATCGTCAATCAGCCCAAGATTGAGCGCCACAGGGACGCAAGCCGGATTTGGCGTAAACTTTTCATCTTTAGACAAACTCCCCGACCTATATGAAGAGACGCTTCTTTTCGCATCGTCAATTTCCCTCATAAACGGGGCCGCCATCCACGCAAGCTCCGGGTCAGCCTCAAGTAAAAAAGGAAGCCGCCTAAGGGCAAGCTCAAGAAGGTTAATGTCGCTCTGCGGCAATTCAGACGGTTGCGGTTTTCTGTTATGCGCATATTCAAAAAATATCCGCAGGGGGCGCGGATCGCGGGGGAAATTGTCCATAGCGAGAAGAACTTGGCTTCTAAATTGCGCCGTTGCGTTAACGTAGTCATAACCCGGCTCTTTTCCCTGTGCCATTCCGCGCAGGGCGAGAAGACGCAGCATCGTCGCATCGGCGCGGGAATCAGGGGCGGTGATTTGGTTAAGGCAGATTATCGCGTCATTATATTCGCGCATAGAAATTAACATTCGCGCTTTTAACAACAGCGCGTCGTATTCCCTGTACTTAACCCACCTTTTAGCGTCAATTGCTTTATTTAAATTATCAACTACCGTTTTTTGCCTTATGCTGTCTTTATAGCGCGTTTGAATGACTGCCAATAGATAGGGAATATCGGAAGAAACAGTTGAAAAATCCATCGCGCGGACAGCCGCGGCATGAGCGTCGTCCCACCGCTTTTCATCAATCGCCTGCTGTATCCATTGAACGTACTGCTGCGCCATTTGCGAATCGTCTTTTATCTCTGTGTTGGTCTGTGCGTGAATATTAAAGCAGACTGAGGCAAACAACAGTAAAAAACACAGACCGTACAAACAGTTAATCCGCAAGTTTTTATTTATTTTTAGCGTATCATAAAAACTTACGGAAAATTTCATTCGCTTCCCCCTTTAGACGGAAGGCCGATAATTTCACGCACTTCATCATCAATAAGAGTCTCGCGCGCAAGAAGCGCATCAGCAAGTTTTTCAAGCTGACTTTTATTTTCTTCGATTATTTTTAGCGCGTTGCCCCTTGCGCGATCAAGTATTTCCTTGATTGATCTGTCTATCCTCTGCGCGGTATCCTCGGAATAATCCTTATGACGCGCTATTTCCTTTCCAAGAAAAATAGGTTCGTCTTCCTGCCCATAAGCGATAGGGCCGAGTTCAGCCGCCATGCCCCATTCGCAGACCATGTTACGCGCCATTTCAGTCGCCTGTTGAATGTCGTTCTTTGTACCGGTGGTCGTCTCATTGTAAAAAAGATTTTCCGCTAACCAGCCGCCGTAACAAATTGCGATACGGTCTTCTATCCAGCCCTTGGATCTGCTGTAGCTGTCTTCTTCGGGAAGTGAAAGCGCCGCGCCCAACGCCCGTCCGTGGGGAACAATCGTAACCTTATGCAGTGGGTCGGCGTTTTTAAGAAAGTAGTGCAGAATAGCGTGTCCCGCTTCGTGAATAGCTGTCATGCGCCGCTCTTTGTCGGAAACGACAAGAGTCTTTCTGGCGACACCCATCAGCACCTTGTCCCTTGCCTCTTCAAAGTCGGACATCAGCACTTCGGGCCTGTCTTTTCGCGCTGCAAACAAGGCCGCTTCGTTTACAAGGTTCGCTATATCCGCGCCGCTCATTCCCGGTGTCGCTCTTGCGATGCGCGCAAGATCAATCTGCTTATCCAACGGAATTTTTGCGGCGTGGATTTGCAAAATCGCCTCACGTTCCTTTATGTCGGGCATCGCTACAATCACTTGGCGGTCGAAGCGGCCTGGCCGCAGAAGAGCGGGGTCTAAAACATCGGGGCGGTTTGTCGCGGCAAGAATTATTACCCCGTCTTTTGAATCAAAACCATCCATTTCTACAAGGAGCTGGTTCAACGTCTGCTGGAAGATGAAGGTTATGCCGTAATGGAAATTACCGTTAAAAAACGCAGGATGGGTTATCTGGAAACGTCAATGCAGCTTCCCGTTTATCTTGACTCTCCCGCACCGGTATACGTC
>NZ_BDHF01000029.1:0-20661 GCF_054786115.1 Treponema sp. R80B11-R83G3
GACTTGCCGTTTTGCTTGACTGAAAACGAAAATATTTTAAAGAAATTTCACACAAAGAACACAAAGGAAGAGAAGGACACAAAGGGGAAAGAAGTGTGGAAATTAGTGAAAAATTATATTAGTAGCGTAGGGCAAAGAGAAGGATTTTACTATTTGCAACTTTATCAGGCTATAAGTAGTATCGTGTACACCTATTGTTGCTTTTAATGTAAATTGTTAAAATAATCCGTATGAGAGAAATAAAAGCCAAAAAGATGTCAGTTTTTGATGCCATGAAGAAAATCGCAATAGTAGCAGTTTTTCTGTTAGTGGTGATGGACGCTTTTGCGCAGTCAAAAGGGAAAAAAGCTTCTGATGACGGACAAATTTCCGCTTTGGGCGCTATCGGGGGGTTAAAAACCTCTTTTACTGGCCCGTATTATACGGGAGACGGCGGTAAAAACATAAGGATTGCCGTTCTTGCGCCGGAAATTCAGGGAGATGTGCCGACGTATCTGCCTGTGTACATACAGGGCTTGTTGAACAAAAATTTTACCAAATTTTCAGCCATGGTCATTATAGACCGTCAGAATTTGAATAAGATAATAAATGAACAGGATATTGGAACTAACGGCAGGTTTTCTGATAAAGATTATATCAGCATAGGCAAATTGACCAATGCCCAATATTATCTTTTTGGGACTATTCAAAAAATTTCAGGCGAACGTTATTCGCTTCAACTTTCTGTTAGCGATTCTGGCACTGGCGTAAGCAAGGCAAGATTTATGAAGGACGGCTTTCTTGCCCAGATAGAGGGAAGCGGCTCGTTGATTAACGAAGCCACTGCGGATTTGCTTGCCCAGTTGGGAATAACGCTGAATGACGCGGGCACATTGGCGTTATTGGCAGGGAACAGCGCGACTGTAAAAGCGGAAGCCGGTCTCGCGCGTGGTATTACAGCCCAAGCCGCAGGTTCTCAGATAGAAGCCCTGTTTAATTTTTCCCAGTCTATCGCCTTTGACCCTTCCCAGATGGAAGCCCTTGCGCGGTTAAATACGCTTTCCTCCGCCATAAGCGGCGGAACTTTAAGCCAACGTATTGTAAACGACATACAGGCTCGTGACCGCTGGCTGGAAGCCTTTAAAGAGACCACGCGCTTTTTCAATGATCATCCGCCATTTGAAATAATTTTTGATCCGAACCTTGTACAAGAAGGCGTAACAGATTATGTAAAACGAACCGCAAATCTTGCGATGCGCATTGCCCTTAAACCTTCTGAAGCTGGTTTTAACGCATTAAACGCGCTTTTGGAAGGGCTTGAAAAAACCGGCAAACGTAAAGATTGGGGGTTTTCCGGCTGGCCTTTCTTGGACATCAATCCTAAAACTCCGGGTACTGTCGTTTTCGCCGGTAAAAAATCGTTCAGTTATAAGGTAGATGTTACTTTATTAAATGAAGAGAATAAAATATTAGGAAAAGGCAGTATTACTTTAAATACTAAAGACTTAAATTTTACAAGCGGCGATGGAAAGGTTTTTTCTCCCAGCGGTGATATGGGAATGATACGCTTCCCAAATGTAAAGGCTGCGGATCTTACCTCGACATTGACCATTGTTATTGTCGCGGTAAACGGAATCCCATCACAGAAACTTAATGCATCAGGTTATATGAGAATAGATGCGGGAGATTTGGGAGAACAATATGGAAACATATCAGGTAATATAGGAACAGACGCTGGTTATTTAGGTTTTGTAAAAATAAACGGCGGAACCTTCACAATGGGCAGCCCTGCCAACGAATCAGGCCGTGATATAAATGAAGTTCAACATCAGGTAACAGTGAGCAGTTTTTACATGGGGAAGTATGAGGTAACTGTAGGCGAATTTAAACGATTTGTTAACGCGACAGGATACCGTACCGAGGCTGAGAAAGATGGAGGCGGGTATGTGTGGAATGGCAGTCAGTGGGAAAAGAAAGCGGACGCGAACTGGAAGAATCCATATTTCAGCCAGGGAGACAATCATCCTGTGGTAATGGTAAGCTGGAATGACGCGATACAGTATTGCAACTGGTTAAGTATGCAGGAAAAATTAACGCCAGCATATACGGTAAATGGAAACAATGTGACATGGAATAAGAACGCCAACGGCTACCGTCTGCCTACGGAAGCTGAATGGGAATACGCCTGCAGGGCGGGGACGACTACCGCATATAATAGAGGAGCGGTTATAAACGCCATCGGTTGGCACTCTGCGAACAGCGGTAGTAAGACTCATCCAGTAGGACAAAAGCTCGCCAACGCATGGGGATTGTACGATATGCACGGTAACATATGGGAATGGTGCTGGGATTGGTATGGCGATTATACAAGTGGGTCGCAGACCGATCCGTTGGGTGTGTCTTCGGGGACTTACCGCGGGCTACGCGGCGGTAGCTGGTACAATTCAGCCGAGTACCTGCGTTCCGCGTCCTGGAACTACTACTACCCGCACTACCGGTACAGCAATCTTGGTTTCCGGCTTGTCCGCCCCTAGTTAGGGATGAAGCGGGAAGTAAACGAGGCGAATGCACTATCTGTAGTGATATAAAAGCATTAATGATCTGGTATTGCTGTACAGGTGGCGAAGCATAACATACCTGTTAAATGCTGTTTTGCCTTTCTCTTATTTTTTTATCACAAATATCTCTTAATATACAATTTTTACAATCTGGAAATTCAACTTTACAATAATTTATTCCCGCTTTAAAACAAGCATAATCAAATATTCCTGGATATTCTGGGTTCCATTCTCTTGTTTTATTAATTATACTTTCTTTTAATTTTTTCTCATCATTCAAATAATTGATCAATCCTAATCTGGACATTACTTTAATTACTTGCCTATCAACAGGAATATCAAGATCCTTATAATGAGAAAATTCAATATTTAGTTTTCCCCCTAATATTTTAGCCGCCATTGTAGAAATTTTTTGTCCAACTCCATTAAATTCTTCAAATCGTTTTGCTACGATTCCAGCAGATGGTTTTCCTGTCCATATTTTAGATGCGTTTGCATTATATTTATCTTTAATCAAAAGAATAGCATCTAAAAAACGTTCTGCCATATAATCATATCTATGAAGATGCTTTGAATAATAATTATTAAATACATATTCATATTTTTTTAATTCAATTTTTGATAACTCATTTATTGAATAATCTTTAATATATTCCAATTTTTTAAATGCAGAAAAAACTTTATATGGTAATATCCAAGCAAGTTGAAATTTTATTCCTAAATCCATTATACATCCAAGAACAAAAGCATGAGGTGTATTTTCCAAATCAAATAACAAAGTATTTGCCTTATCAATATCATATTTATTCTCATCTATTGTTGTTTCAAAGTTATTAAAAAACTGGAAATTTGTAATATCATCCTTACGAATAGATTCTGAAATATTAATAAATTCTTCAATTCGTGATTTCATATCCATAATTTAGTATTCTTCTTTATTTTAATTTATATGATGTATTCGCAGTAGTATTAGTTACCACTTTTCCCTATTATACCCTGCCCATATATTTTAAATACATAATGACAAAAAATCAATAACAATGTACTATAAATACATATATTTCACAAAAAGGAGAATTATATGAAAAAGTTTGTTTTGGTAACTATACTCGTTTTATGCTTTATTTTCTCAGGGTGCATAGATATTTTTCAGCATTTGACAAAAGACAATAACGGAAACGAAAAGAATACGATAAAAGTTACAGTATCTAAAACTATTTTTGCAATGGCAAGCGGTCTATATGGTTACAGTAATGATATAGATTATGAAAAGCTCTTCGATGAAAATGATATGAATACATTGGATATGAAGGAATATAATCAATTTGGGGCTACATTAAAGAAAATAAATGATACTATGGATGTTGGTTATTTATTTGATATAAATATGGATTATCGTGATAAAAATGTTGTTAATAAAATTAATAGTAGTAATGCAAGCTTTATTCACAAATATAATGGTAAAAACATTATTATCCATATTGCCAAATTAGGTGATAATTCAAGTTCTAGCAGTGACAACGAAATGGTGGCCTTACTTCTGGCTACTGGGAAATATCGACTTGCAATTAACAAGAAATGTATTGCAAATGTTAGCAAGGTTGTTATAAAAACAATAAAAGATGAAACAGAAATAAATTTTCTTGACTTGTTTGATGAATATTTGATAGAAATCCCAATTCCAATAATAGTGATGAGTGATATAGACATTATTATATATTCAAAATAAAATTTCTCTCCCTTTGCACATATTTGTCGTGAAAGATTCCTCTCCCTCGTTCGCTCCTTGTTCGTGTGGTTCGTGGTAGATTTCTTCTCTCTTTGCTTCGTAAAACCCCTAACGTTTCCTGACAGCCCGATATACAGAGAACCCCAAAAACACAAATCCCGCGATGATTACCGTCATTGCCCCGACTGGAAGATCGAAAAACCAGCCGTTTATTAATCCGAAGACGGAAAAAAATACGGAGAACAAACAACTGGAGACCATCATGCCGCCGAGACTTCGGGAAAAAACTGTGGCGCAGCCTGAGGGAAGGGTGAGCATGGCTATCACCATCATTATGCCTATGTATGTTTGAAGAAGGACGATGGCGGCGGCGGTTATTCCAAGCAGTAAAATAAAGATTAAATCGACGGGTACGCCCCGAGTGCGGGCAAATTCAGCGTCGAATGACGATGCTTCTATTTGCGGATAAAACCGCCATGTTAGTACGATAACTATTACGTCAAGAATCGAGAGCAAAATTAAATCGGTGTTGGAAATTAACAATATGTTTCCAAAAAGCCACGCCGAAGGGTCGGCGTAACCGGGTGTTTTTGCCATGAAAATTAATCCAAGACTCATGCCGATTACCCATATCGCGTTAATTACCGTATCCTCACGCTGTTTTGCCTTGAGCGATACGAAGCCTATTGCTAAGGCGCTTAACACGGAAAAAATAAACGCACCTATAATGGGAGGAAAGCCGGGAATAATCGTCGCCGAAAGAAAAAGAGCCATTCCTATGCCGCCTAACACGGCATGAGAAACAGCGCCCGCAAGACTGCCGATTCTGCGTACTGTAACAATGGAGCCAAGAGTTCCAAAAAGAACCGAGGATAATATGCCGGCGATAAGTGCGTTACGCAAAAATGGGAAATTGGGGCTTAATAAGGCGGTAATAAATTCTTGCATACTTATTCTCCGCCGCTCTGGACGATCTTGCGTCCTTCTCCCAAAGATAAAACCCTGTCCGTAAGAGAGGTGACAAATTTTGTATCGTGGGTAACAACGATGATTGTTACTTTTCCTTTATAAGCTCCCAATGTTTTATAGAGCAATATTTCGCTTTCAATGTCCATGTTGGCAGTCGGCTCGTCCAACACAAGAAGGTCTGGGTTTGCGGCTAACGCTCTTGCCACAAGCGTTCTGCGTTTTTGTCCGCCTGACAGTGTTCGATACAGCCTTGACTCAAGATCAAGTATTCCGGTGTTTTCCAAAGCCTGCGTAACTGCTTCGTTCTCACTCTTTTTTCCCAAATATCTGTTAAATGGGTGAAGAAGCCCCATTCTTACAACGTCATGAACCGTTATGGGAAACAAATTATCCGCCGGCATAATCTGAGACACATAGGACATATTTACGCGGGCTTGATTATTCCGTCTTTCGTTTTCAAACAATTCGATTTTTCCTGCGCTTGGCGTTTCAAGACCAAAAAGCAATTTTAACACTGTAGTTTTTCCCGAACCGTTGGGACCAACCATAGCGGTAAATTCGCCTTTGCGAATGTGGAAAGATGCGTTATCCAAAACATGAATATCGCCGTATGAAAAAGAAACAGAGTCGAAATTTACGGCGATTTCGCTCATCGTATACACCTTGTCAGTGCGTTTCCGATTTGATTTATATTCGCAAGCCAATCAGTTGCAAAAGGGTCTAAAGATATTATTTCCAAACCTGTCGCCGCCGCTAATGTTTTTGCCGCTCCTGTCGGGAACTGCGTCTGCACGATAATGGCGACGGCGTGTCCTTCATTTATTTTAGTTACTAAATTGTTAAGCTCTCTGGGAGTGGGTTCCTTGCCGCCCACTTCCACCGCCGACTGCTTAATGTCAAACTCGTCAAAAAAATAGCCAAAGCACGGATGATAAACAAAAATATTTTTGCCTCTTAACGGAGCTAAAGTTATTTCCAAACTTTCAAATTCTTTATCAATTAAATCAATAGTTAATTTGTAATGCTCGTTATAATATTTCGCATTCTTTTTATCAAAGATACAAAGAGTGTCTCTAACATGAGCGGCAAGTATTTTCGCGGGTTCCCTGCCAAGCCATGTGTGCCTGTCAAGTTCAAGAGAGTTATGAAGACCGCCGCTTTCATCTTCGGTTATAAGCCTGAATTTCACGCCTTCCGCTCCGTCAACAATGAGCAAATTAGGAAAAACCTTTTCAACTTTCGGACGCAAACCTATCTCAAACTCCGCTCCTGAAAGTATCCATGCGTCGGCTGACGAGAGCGTTTGTATCTGCTTAGGAGTAGGCTCAAAAGTATGCTGATTTTGTCCCGGTGGAAGAAACGTGATGGTAGCCGCCTTGTCGCCTGCAATCTGCGAAACAAACCAGGCTTGAGGCTGTATGCTAAGGGCGATTAAAAGCCCGTCCTTCAGGGCAGTCTGCCGTGTGCAGGCGGGAAAGAAGAGAAGAATGATCAACCACGAAATCGTACCTACGGTACGCACACGAACCAACACGAACGGATTTTCGAATTTTTTCTTCTTCGTGTGGTTCGTGGTAAAAATTTTTAACTTATCTTTTATCATTTTTCCGTTTTTTTCCCAAAAAAGCGCGGGCGCAAAAACCGATAAATCTGATAATCGGCGGTTCCATTTTCTTTTTTACGGTAACAAGTTCTTTCATAATTGAAATGCTTTGCGGGCAGTGAGTTTCGCACTTGCCGCATTTTATGCAAAGACGCGGACTGCCGCTTTTTTCCTGCGTCAATCCGGTACTTGTAACATATTGTTTTATCCCTTCGACATAGCCCATTGAATATACCGCGTTATACGCTGAAAAAGAACCGGGAATATTTACTCCAACAGGACATGGCATACAGTAATTACAACCGGTACAGCGTACCTTGCAGGAGCGTTTAATAATTTCAAGCGCCGATTTGTAAACTGATAATTTAGTTTCGTCTAACATTCCGGCGGACGATTTCTCGGCAAGGGCGATATTTTCTTCAAGTTGTTCTTTTGTGTTCATGCCGGAAAGGATTGTAGTTACTTCCCCCTGATTCCACAGCCAGTTAAGCGCCCAGCCTGCCGGCGTTAAATCTTTATCGGCGTTATTAAATAATTTAACCGCTTCTTTTGGCAGTCCAGAGGCAAGTTTTCCGCCAAGAAGCGGCTCCATAATCACAACGGGCATTTTTGCAGCGGCGGCGCGAAGCCCCGTAACGCCGGCCTGAAAATTTTCATCAAAGTAATTGTATTGAATCAAAGCCAATTCCCAATCATAATTATCTAGGATTTTTAAAAATTCACTTCCCGATCCGTGAAATGAAAAGCCTATATGCTTTATCAGTCCTGCGCTTTTTTTCTTCGCTATCCAGCTTTCAATTCCGGCATCTATTAATTTTTTCCACTGGTTAGTATCGGTAATCATGTGCATCAGGTAATAATCAATATAATTAGTTTTAAGTCTTTCAAGAGATTGATTTAAGTACTTGTCAAAATCAATTTTGTTATCACGGGAAGGTTTCAGCATTATAAGAGGCAGCTTTGTCGCAATATAAACCTTGTTACGCGCATTGTTTCTGCTTAAAACAGAGCCTAAAGCCTCTTCGCTGCCGGGATATACCCATGCCGTATCAAAATAATTTACGCCTTTTTCGATTGCGTACATTATAAGTTTTTCCGTCTTTTGAATGTCCGTTATTCCAAGTCTATTCGGAAAACGCATGCATCCAAAACTTAAAACCGATAATTTATTTCCCGTCTTTTTATCAATACGGTACTGCAACGCTAATCCTCGGATTCCTCAACAACATTGTATTCTTCCTGGGTGTTTTCGTTACCTGAAATCGCTTCGGCTTCCTGTTTGCGCCTGTCTAGGATTTCCTGCATATATTCATCCAGATCCTGGCTTTCCTCATCAAAGAGCTTTACATTATGATAACGTTTCATTCCGGTTCCTGCAGGGATCGGATGGCCTATGATGATATTTTCTTTTAAGCCGCGAAGGTAGTCCGTAGAACCCGCGATTGCGGCGTTTGTAAGAACCCTTGTCGTCTCCTGAAAACTAGCGGCAGACAGGAATGAATCAATGTTAAGAGACGCTTTTGTTATTCCCTGGAACATTGGCTGGGCGATTGCAGGCTGGCCGCCTTCCGCCATTACGCGGGCGTTTTCTTCGTGAAAACGGTACTTGTCCACGGAAGAACCGTAGATAAATTTTGTGTCGCCTACAAATCTTATTTCTACTTTACGCATCATCTGTCGGATGATTACGCCGATATGCTTGTCATTTATTGACACGCCTTGCAGACGGTAAACGTTTTGGATTTCATCCATCAGATAACGCTGTAATTTTCCTTCGCCTAAGATATACAAAACATCATGCGGATTGATGGCTCCCTGACAAAGCAATTCTCCCGCTTCCACAGTGTCGCCATCGCGCACCAAAAGCCGCTTATTCATCGGTATAAGATGGGTAAATTCCCTGCCAAAATTATCGACAATAGAAATCTTTCGCTTGCCCTTCACCGGGTCTTTGAAATACACAGTTCCGGAAACCTGCGCAAGAACCGCAGGGCTTTTGGGTTTACGCGCCTCAAAAAGTTCACTGACGCGCGGAAGACCGGAGGTAATGTCCATGGCTTTTGCCGATTCCTTTAATGTTTTCGCTATTGTGCGCCCGGCTCTTATTCGCTCCCCTTCGTCAACTTGAATATAAGCGCCAGAAGGCAGGAAGTATGATGCGACTTGATTGTCATGGTCGTCAACAATAAAAACGCGCGGCTGTTTGCTTTCATGCTGAAACTCCGTTATGCGCTTTTCAATGTTGCCTGTGTCCTCATCAATTTCCTCTTTAAGCGTAGTGCCAAGAATAATATCCTCATATTTAACAATTCCGCTCGCTTCCGCGATAATCGGGTCGGAGAACGGGTCAAATGTCGCGATGTTTTTATCGGCTTCCACAACTGTGCCTTTTTGCGCCTCAAAGTCGGAACCGTTCCTGATTTCGATTTTTTGATCCTGACCGATAAGATAAAGGGATTCTCCTTCCTTTTTCTTCAACACAAGAGCATACGCGATCTCAGGAGAAATAATATCTTCCCCGCCGCGTTTAATTATTACATCACCCCGATTGATTCTCTTTCCGTCAGCCGTTATCAGCTTATCGCCTTGTTCAAGTTTATATTCTTTCATAACTTTGTTGACAATCGCATGACCTCTCCTTGTAAAAAGAAAATGTCCATTATCAAGCTGTATATGCGTTCCGACAACATCCCTTATATACACGGGATATTTCAAAGTTATACGGCTCTCTTCGCTGACCTTTGTAGCGACGCCGCCGATGTGGAAGGTACGCATTGTAAGCTGGGTACCCGGCTGGCCGATGGACTGCGCCGCGATTGTACCAACTGCTTCCCCAATATCCACCGCGCGGTTTGTGGCAAGGTTGCGTCCGTAACATTTTCTGCAAACGCCGTATTTCGCCTCACAGGTAAGAACCGTCCTTATTCGCACAGTCTCAACGCCGGCGGCGTCAATAGCCGCCGCAATCTCTTCGGTAATTTCTTCGTTCACATCGACAATAAGCTCGCCTGTAATAGGATGCTTAACGCGCTCAAGAGTAAAGCGCCCGATAATACGGTCTTTTAACGGATCGACAATTTCCTCGCCCTGCTTAATCGCTGAATACGTGGTGCCGTTAATTGTTCCGCAGTCATCTTCATTTACAACCATGTCCTGCGCTATGTCTACAAGACGGCGGGTAAGATAACCGGCTTCCGCAGTTTTAAGGGCGGTGTCGGCAAGACCTTTGCGCGCGCCGTTAGTTGAAATAAAGAACTCAATAACCGAAAGTCCTTCTTTAAAGTTTGAACGGATAGGAAGCTCAATAATGTCACCCGACGGCTTCGCCATAAGGCCGCGCATACCGGCAAGCTGGCGTATCTGGTTTCTGCTTCCGCGCGCGCCGGAGTTCGCCATCATGTAAATTGAGTTAAAACCGTCCCTGTCCGATTCAAGGGTTTTCATAGTAATATTTGTAAGTTCTTCATTTGCTTTTGTCCAAACTTGAACAACCTGATTGTAGCGTTCTTCATTGGTGATATGCCCCTGCCGCCACATTTTCTGAATCGACTCGACTTCTTTATTCGCCTTGTCTATCATCTCGGCTTTTTCTTTGGGAATGACAATGTCGTCAACGCCGATGGTCGCGCCAAATACTGTCGCGTAACGGTAGCCTGTTGACTTAATCGCATCCAGCATTTGAACGGTAGTCCATGAGCCTTTTTCTTTGAATACATATTCAACAAGGGTGCGCAGTTCTTTGTCTTTAAGTTCATAGTTTATAAACGGAAGATCTTCGGGCAGTTCTTCGTTAAAAATAAGCCTTCCTGCGGAAGTAATAATCGTCCCGTCATCGGCAGGTTTTGCCAAATTGCCAGCCTTGTCCCAAATCGGCAATTTCGGCGGCTTTACGCGGATTGCAGCTTCCCTGTCCAACGCTTTCCTTTCCACCGCCATAAGGACTTCTTCTGGAGACGAATAATAGGGAACCTTGTTTTTAGTTTCAGGTTTTTCAGAACCGGAACGTTTTGCGCCGGTCTTAATCCTTGTAAGGAAGTTAATGCCCAAAACCATATCCTGAGACGGGAATACAATTGTCTTTCCGTTAGCGGGGTTCAACAAGTTACGCGCTGAAAGCATCAATGTCCAACATTCCATCTGCGCCGCCTGCGTTAGCGGAACATGGACCGCCATCTGGTCGCCGTCAAAGTCGGCGTTAAAAGCGTGGCAAACAAGCGGATGAAGTTTGATAGACTTGCCTTCCACCAGCACCGGCTCAAACGCCTGAATACCAAGCCTGTGCAGAGTCGGGGCGCGGTTAAGAAGCACAGGGTGTTCTTTTACAACTTCGTCCAAAATAGCGAAGACTTCGGCAGTCTCCTGCTCGACAAGCATTTTTGCTTTTTTAATATTGAAAACAACGTCTTTATCGACAAGTTTTTTCATTATAAAAGGTTTAAAAAGTTCCAGCGCCATCTTTGTCGGAATTCCGCACTGCCACATTTTAAGATCAGGGCCGACCGTGATTACAGAACGCCCCGAATAGTCAACGCGCTTTCCAAGCAGGTTTTGGCGGAAGCGCCCCTGCTTTCCTTTAAGCATATCGCTGATTGATTTAAGAGGACGGTTAGAGGAACCTTTAACAACTTTCTTTTTCTTTGAATTGTCGAATAACGCGTCTACCGCCTCCTGCAACATCCGCTTTTCATTGCGGATAATGATGTCGGGCGCGTTAAGGCCTTGCAGTCTTTTTAAGCGGTTGTTGCGGTTTATCACCCTGCGGTACAAATCGTTTAAGTCGCTTGTCGCAAAGCGCCCGCCGTCAAGCTGCACCATGGGGCGCAATTCGGGAGGGATTACTGGTATCACGGTGAGAATCATCCATTGCGGTTTGTTGTTTGAGTTTCGGAAATTTTCTACAATATCAATTCTCTTCAAAAGACGCTTGTCGCTCTTTGCCCCCTTTTCGATCATTTTTGCCCTAAGTTCGGCGGCCATTTGATCGAGGTTCAAGTTTTCCAAAAGAATACTGATAGCTTCGGCGCCCATTCCCGCAGTGAAGCCGCCGCCGTAGTGTTCCTGAGCTTCGTAGTACTCTTCTTCAGAGAGAAGCTGCCCCTTCTTTAAAGGGGTATCGCCTGAATCAATTACTATGTATTTTTCGTAGTAAAGAACAGACCTTAACTGGCTTGTGGGAAGATCGAGAAGAAGCCCCATTCTGCTGGGGACTGAACGGTAGTACCAAATGTGCGACACGGGAGCGGCCAATTCGATATGCCCCATTCTTTCTCTGCGGACTTTAAAGTGCGTAACTTCAACGCCGCAACGGTCGCAGATAACGCCTTTGTAACGGATCGATTTAAATTTTCCGCAGTAACATTCCCATTCTTTGGTAGTTCCAAAGATACGCTCGCAGAAAAGGCCTTCTTTCTCGGGCCTAAGCGTCCGGTAGTTAATCGTCTCCGGTTTTTTTACTTCGCCATAAGACCACGACCGGATCATATCCGGCGAGGCCAGCCGTATCATTATCGAATCAAAATCCTGAATATCACGCATTTTACTCCCCTCTTTTAGAAATTACTTCCCGACTTAGTTATCAATTCCTCATCTTTTTCGGTGAGCGGTATTTGTTTTCCTTTTACGTCAAAGATTGAAAGATCCAGCGCAAGACCGCGCAACTCCTGAACAAGCACGTTAAATGATTCCGGAATGCCCGCCGTTGTAGAAGGCTCTCCTTTTACAATCGCCTCATAAATCTTTGAACGCCCGGTCATATCGTCCGATTTAATCGTTAAAAGTTCCTGCAACGTATTTGCAGCCCCGTAAGCTTCAAGTGCCCATACTTCCATTTCACCTAACCGCTGTCCGCCAAACTGCGCTTTTCCGCCCAACGGCTGCTGCGTAACAAGCGAATATGGACCCGTGGAACGGGCGTGCATCTTGTCATCGACAAGGTGGTGCAGTTTAAGGAAGTAGATTATCCCGCAGAAAATCGGGTTAACAAATTCTTCGCCTGTTTTTCCGTCTTTTAAGACAGCTTTACTGGTTATAGGCAGTCCCGCTTCTCTAAGTTTTACCTCTATTTGATCGGTAGACGGCGACTGAAAAACAGGCGTTGAATACCATTCGTCCAAAGTAGAACCCGCCCATCCAAGTTCCGTCTCCAAAAGCTGTCCGATATTCATACGGGAGGGAACGCCAAGCGGCGTTAGGCAAATATCCAGAGGAGTTCCGTCTTCCATAAACGGCATATCTTCCTCGGGTAAAATTCGCGCGACAACGCCCTTGTTACCGTGGCGGCCTGCCATTTTGTCGCCTTCGCGCAGCTTGCGCTTTGTTGCGATTAACACTTTAACAACTTCATCAACGCCGGGGCTTAAAGAGTCATGATCAGTGCGTTTGAGCCGTTGAATGTCGATTACTGTTCCGTCTATTCCGTGCTGAACTTTAAGCGAAGTGTCGCGCACTTCTTTTGCCTTCTCGCCGAAAATTGAATTGAGCAATTTAAATTCAGGAGTAGTATCAGTTTCGCTTTTTGGCGTAACTTTACCCACTAATATATCGCCTGTACGCACTTTGGCGCCCACGCGGATAATTCCTTCATCGTCAAGATTGTCAAGGCTTTTTTCCGAAGTATTGGGAATATCGCGGGTAATTTTTTCAGGACCAAGTTTTGTTTCCCTTATTTCGACAACAAATTCTTTAATGTGAATGGAAGTAAACATATCGTCCTTTACCACTCTCTGAGAGATAAGGATCGAGTCTTCATAGTTGTAGCCGTTCCACGGCATAAAGCCTACAAGAATATTTCTTCCCAAGGCAAGTTCTCCGTTATGTGTAGCCGGTCCGTCTGCAATTACCTGTCCGCCAACGATTTTATCGCCCAACCTAACAATAGGGCGCTGATTGTAGCACGTATCCTGATTGGTTCTCTGAAATTTAATAAGCTGGTAAACATCGTTTCCGCTTTCGTCTAACGAAACTTGAGCTGCAGGTTTTACATTTCCCACTCTGTCCGGCTTTACAATTACTTCCTGCGATGTTACGCGAATAACAGTGCCGCCCCTGCGAGCTTTTACAAGAACGCCCGAATCGTAGGCGCACTTACCTTCCATTCCCGTTCCTACCCGAGGCGCTTCCGGAAAGACCAGCGGCACCGCCTGACGCTGCATATTGGAACCCATTAACGCGCGGTTTGCGTCATCGTGTTCAAGGAAGGGAATAAGCGAGGCGGAAACGGAAATGATCTGTTTTGGAGAAACGTCCATGTACTGAATATCCTCGGGGGCGCGGGTAATGTAGTCGCCTTGACGGCGGCAGGAAATTTGATCGTCGGCGAAAGAGCCGTTATCATTTACCTTTGCCGAAGCCTGAGCGATGTAATATTTATCCTCGTCCATCGCCGAAAGATACTCAATATCTTTAGTCGCAATACCTTTGTTCACCTTACGATACGGAGTTTCCAAAAATCCGTATTCATTAACGCGGGTATAATTCGCGAGAGAAACAATAAGGCCGATATTCGGTCCTTCAGGAGTTTCAATCGGGCACATTCTGCCGTAGTGGGTGTAATGAATTTCACGCACTTCAAAACCGGCTCTATCTCGTGAAAGGCCGCCTGGGCCGAGGGCGTTAAGCCGCCTCTTGTGGGTAAGCTCGGCAAGCGGGTTTACCTGGTCCATAAACTGTGACAACTGGCTCGACCCAAAGAATTCTTTGATCGACGCGACAATCGGTTTTATGGAAATTAATTCCTGCGGCTTAATAGTATCGGTCTCTTTTAAACTCATTCTTTCTTTCGCTATCCGCTCCATTCTGCTGAACGCGGTCTTCATTTGATTCGCCATTAATTCGCCGACTGAGCGTATGCGCCTGTTTCCAAGATGATCGATATCGTCAATATATTCATCGCCGACATACACCTTAATCAAATGTTTCATGGTGGCGATAATATCGTCATTAGAGAGGGTAAATTTATTCGTGGGAAGATCAAGCCCGAATTTTTTGTTAAGCTTATAACGGCCAACCTTGCCAAGATCGTAGCGGCGGTCGGAGAAGAACATTCCAATTAAATCTTTTTCCGCCTGATCAACCGTAATGGATTCGCCGGGCATTAACACCGAATATACGGCCATTAACGCTTCTTCTTTTGTAGGTTCGCTTCCGACCTCTTTTACAAATTTAATATCCTCACGTTCAAAACAATTAAGGAGCATTGTGGAATTGAGAGAACCTTCGGCTTCAAAATTAATATAACAAATTGATTTAACTCCGTTTTTAAGAAGTTCATCCACATTATGCGGATGGAGTTTTTCTCCCGCCCTGTAGAGCGTCCTTTCTTCGCCCTTAGCGCCGTTTTCAGCCTTAACCATAACTGGCTTGGCAAGAACCATGCCGGAAATTTTTTCCTTTGTCTCACGGTCATCTTTTATTTTTAAGATTTCGGTAACATAAAAAGCTTCGATTATTTCCTCTCTGCAGGAAAAACCAAGAGTGCGAAGAAAAATAGTTCCAAGGATTCTTTTTTTTCTGTCAATCTTCGCGTAAATCAGCTCACGCTTTTGATCGATTTCAAACTCGATCCAACTGCCTCGATAGGGAATAATCCGCGACGAGAAAACTCCCTTATCTTTACAAAAAATAACGCCGGGCGAGCGGTGTATCTGGGAAACCACAACCCTCTCCGCCCCGTTGATGATAAACGTGCCTCTTTCCGTCATGAGGGGAATATCGCCCATATAAATATCTTTTTGTCGGATTTCGCCGGTCTGCTGGAAAACAAGATTTATCCGCGCTTTAAGCGGAACAGCGTAATTAAGCCCTTTTTGCTTACACTCAAATTCAGTAACTTTTATATTATCCTCGTCAAAGGTGTAATGTTCAAATTCAAGCTTCATATCCTCATTGGGGCTTATTATGGGGAAGGTAGCTTCAAACACTTCCTGAAGCCCCTGCAATGCAGGTTTTTCTTTTCTGTTGATTTTCTCCCTTTGTAAAAAACGCTCATAAGAATGAATTTGAATATCGATAAGATCCGGCAAATCCATCACATCCTGAATATCCTGCCCAATGTACTGACGCTTCTCCGCTTGCTTTACCTTAACCATGTTATCCCCTTCCTGTCTTTAACTATATACTACTTTTAGCTATTTATACAATAAATAAACCACAGGCGTACAAAGGAATTTCCTTAGTACGCCGGTGTGGAATAAACTTAATGAGAAAACAAAAGCTTACTGAATCTCAACAGTACCGCCTGCAGCGGTGACGACATCCTTAATTTTGGCCGCCTCGTCCTTGGAAACGCCTTCTTTGAGCGGTTTTGGCGCTCCTTCGACCAGATCTTTTGCCTCTTTAAGGCCAAGACCGGTAACTGCGCGGACTTCTTTAATAACGGCAATTTTCTTGGCTTCGTCAAATGCTTTGAGAATAACATTAAACTCTGTTTTCTCTTCCGCCGCTGGAGCCGCCGCTCCACCGCCGGCTCCGGCGACCGCTACCGCAACAGGGGCGGCGGCAGAAACGCCGAATTTCTCTTCCATCATTTTTACCAGTTCTGAAACTTCCAGAACCGTCATGGACGCAATCGCTTCTAAAATTTCTTCTTTTGTGGCTGCCATATTATCTTCTCCTAAAAATAAGTTACGCAACTCATACGAGCTTCGTTTATTAAAACCGACAGGATCGGCAGTGCCGAACTAAAGTCCGACGAAGCCTGACGGTTGAATACTACTTTGCGCTCACGCGCCTGCCTTCTGGTCGGCGATGGCCTTGACCGTGCGTACCAACCTTGACGGCACGTCGTTGAGCGCGGAAACAAGGCTGCGCGCGGGGCCGTTCATTACCGACATAAGCATAGAAATAAGCTCCAGTCTGCCTGGCAATTTCGAGAAAGCCTCGGTCTGGGCGGCGTTGTATACGGTATTGCTTATCAACGCGCCTTTTACGTGCAGGGCTGGAACTTCTTTTAAAAAGTCAAAAAGTATCTTGGCTACTTCATTGGAATCCTTAGGAGTAATTGCTACTGCCGTAGGCCCAACAAGGTATTTAGATACGTCTTGATCCGACAACTGTTTAAACGCGATCTGGGCGAAGTTGTTTTTAACAACTTTATATTTAACGTCCTTCGCGCGCAGTTGTTTTCTTAAATTAGTGATTTGCTCCACCGTAAGACCACGGTACTCGGTAAAGATAAAATCTTTAGCGGCGCTCAAGGATTCTTTAAGTTCGCCAATAGCTTTAGTCTTGCTTTCCTGTATTTTTTTTGCGATTATTGCCATTTTATCCTCCTACTCCTGATCCTTAATGGCGACCCACACGCCGGGTCCCATTGTAGACGCAACCGAAACTGATTGAATAAATTCGCCCTTAACGTCAATGGGGCGTTTGCGTTTAACTTCCGTCATAACAATTGTAATATTTTCTGCTACTTGCGACGGCTCCATTGAAATCTTGCCAACTGCAAGATGAAGAACGCCCGTTTTGTCCGCCCTAAATTCCACTCTGCCTTTTCTAAGTTCAGCTAACGTGCCTTTAAGGTCGAAGGTTACAGTCCCTGTTTTCGGATTCGGCATAAGGCCCTTGCGCCCTAAAACCATACCAAGCTTGCCGACATCTTTCATCATATCGGGAGTAGCGACGGCTACGTCAAAGTCAGTCCATCCGCCTTTTACCTTTTCGATTAAATCATCCGCGCCGACAAACGTCGCGCCCGCTTCCTGGGCTTCTTTTTCTTTTTCGGGCTTGCAGAAAACAAGCACTTTTTTTTCGCCCCGGAACTGGTGCGGAAGAACCACCGTATCGCGCACGGTCTGGCTCTTTTTAAGGTTGAGTTTTACGGACAGATCCACAGTCTCGTCAAATTTCGCGTAAGCCATTGATTTGACAAGGTTTAACGCTTCTGTAAGCTCATAAGTGTTGGCCGGGTTATATTTCTTGGCGCTTTCTTTGTATTTTTTTCCGTGCTTCATTTTTCCACCTCAACACCCATAGACCGCGCCGTCCCAGCGATAATTTTTACCGCCGCATCAAGATCGTTAGCTGACAAGTCAGCCATCTTGGTCTTGCCGATTTCCTCAAGCTGCTTTCTGGAAATTTTGCCAACCTTAACTTTGTGGGATTCTTTTGATCCCTTATCAAGTCCGATTGCCTTTTTAATCAAGACCGAAGCGGGCGGAGTTTTGAGGATAAAAGTAAATGATTTATCCGCATAAACCGTGATGATAACGGGGATAATGAGTCCCGGTTCCATGCCCTTTGTTTTGTCGTTAAACTGCTGGACAAACTGCGGAGCGCTGACCCCGTGCGGCCCCAACGCAGGTCCTACGGGCGGGGCTGGCGTAGCCTTTCCCGCCGGGCATTGCAGCTTAACATAAGCCGTAATTTTTTTCTTTGCCATTTTTACTCCTTCGTGGTGTATCCGGCGGCAAACCGGATTAACGTCCAACGCCTAAAATATTAAGCGGTGAACTTCCACTTTTAAACTTTTTCTACCTGTAAAAGATCGACTTCTACAGGCGCATTTCTGCCAAATATGCCAACCATCACTTTTAACTTATTCTTTTCCTGATTAACTTCCTCAATTGTACCTACAAACGACTCAAACGGCCCATCAATAATTTTAACCTGCTCTCCGGCTGTAAAAGTCTGCCTTGTGCGAACCGTTCTTTCTCCCTTGATTTCACCCGATTTTTGCAAAATAGCCCGTGCTTCATCGCCCGTCAAAGGCTGAGGCTTGCGATCCGAAGGCGTGCCTACAAATCCCGTAACGCCTTGAATTTTTTTTATCTTAGCGCATGGAGCTTTCCAACCCATATCCGCGTCGGGCAAATCCATTTCCACAAGAATATACCCAGGAAGGAATTTTCTTGTCTGCGTGCGTTTCTTACCGTCCTTAACTTCGACAACTTCTTCAGAAGGGACTTTCACATCACGAACGACGTTCTTGTCCAACTCCCCGTTATCTGTCATCATGCGGATGGTTTTTTCTATTTTGTTCTCATATCCTGAATACGTATGCAGGACATACCAACCCGTAGCCATTATATACCTTACTTTTCCTAGAATAACGCTCTAATGCCCAATAGCAATAACATGTCAATCAGCCCTAAAATAGCGGCAATGATAACTGTAGAAATAACGACAACTTTTACCGAGCTGATTACATCGTCCCTGCCCGGCCAAACAACCTTTTTAAGTTCCGCATAGGACTCTTTAAAAAACTGAACTATCTTCTTCACCTAATACTCCTTAAATTTCATATAACTTTGCCAGGCGCAGTAGGCTTCGAACCCACGACCTGCGGTTTTGGAGACCGCCGCTCTACCAACTGAGCTATACGCCTATTTATTTTATTTTTGTCTCCTTGTGAAGCGTATGTTTACGGTCGTGAGGACAGTATTTCTTGAATTCCAGTTTCTCCTGAATATTACGCCTGTTTTTGCTGGTTGTATAATTGCGCCTTTTACATTCACTGCACTGAAGGGCTACCAATTCCACCGCTGTCTTTTTGCTCGCCATAATAAAACCTCTCTATATTTTGGGAAAACCCTGTTTTCCAATTTTTTTCGACACCAGCCCTCAATCAGAATCGAACTGATGACCTCATCCTTACCATGGATGTGCTCTGCCAACTGAGCTATAAGGGCAACAGTCGCCCCCAAACAAAAGTCATAAAGAGACAACCTGCGCATTATATGCGGTTCAGATAGGATATAAAAAATGAGAAATTTAGTCAAGTAGAGTGAGAAAAATTTGTCCTTTTTTTGAAAAATGTATTGTCTATGTTTGGTAGTATTTTAAGAAATACTTAATATATATAAAGTACAATTCATGGCTATTTGGATTAAAATAGCTGTCGTTTTAATTCAAGTATTATTCCTTCAATTATTTTGTTTTTTACTATATATTTATGTGGTGGAGGATAATATGGATCTTGTTCTTGCGGAAATTACTTTAAAAAACTCTGGAGATGTTGGAGCCTGTAAGCGAAATCTTATTAATGAGCCTGAAATTCGTCAAACTAAAATACAGGCCATAGTTGATACCGGAGCGATGACACTGGTTATAAATGAGCAACTGCGTAAACAGTTGGGGCTTGGCATAGAGGGAGCTAAACAGGCTACATTGGCTAACAATGCGAAGGAAACGGTACAAATAGCTGAGCCTGTTGAGGTTCACTGGAAAAACCGCTCAATGACCTGCCAACCCTGGGGCGTTAGTGCCGGAAGAATTCTTCTGGGAGCCATTCCTCTTGAAAACATGGATTTAATAGTAGACCCGGCAGGACAGGAGTTAATTGGCGCTCATGGCGATGAAGAAGTCGGTCTGTTGCTGTAATGGAATTACTGGTAGACCGTAACAATATTTACAAAGAAATTTACCACGAACCTCACGAATATCGCATAACGGCTATAGGCAAAAGTGGTGTCAGATATGCAGTATATCCTTTATCATCCTGTTAAACGATGGTTGCGTTTACTCAATTATATTTATTATGCTGCCAACTTTGGGATTTTATGGGTATCAACCCATCCTATGTTGTCTTTAGCATTTTCTGCTCTTACAACACAGTTTCCGACTAAAAATGGAGCACCATTATCAGTAGAAAGTGTCAGAACTTCAATGCCATCATTATACCAATGTCTGCTTTTTGTTTTGACTTCAGTTAATTTACCACCAAATCCAATTATGCAATCACCAACCTTTACTTCAAAAGTGTCCTGCCCACGCTGAACTTGCCGTTTTAGACCAAAGCATATAAGGTGGTATACAAAAGCCCAGGAGGGAAACATGGGCAAAAGAAAAAGTTATACTGCCGAAGAAAAAGTAAAGATTCTCAGAGC
>NZ_BDHF01000030.1:0-75289 GCF_054786115.1 Treponema sp. R80B11-R83G3
GCCCACATGGGGGCTTGATATTGCCGCAAGCAGATTTATAAAAGGAGAAATAGACGCGCTTCGCAAGAAAGGGGCGGCTATTATTTTAATTTCAACTAATTTGGACGAAATTATCGAACTTGCGGACAGAATAATTGTAATGTACAGGGGAAAGGCAACGGGGGAGTTTATCAATAATCAGAATAACGCTATTAAAGAATTAATTGGAAATTGCATGCAGGGACTTGGAGCGGCTTCATGAGAAAGAAAGTCTTTTTTTTATTTGCAATTTCTCTTTTAACCGTATTTTTACTGATATTCATTCTTAGCGATTCGCCCGTAAAAACCCTGTATTTCTTCTTTATCGGACCGTTCAGAAATTTATACAATTTTGGCAATCTGCTTAACGCAGCAATTCCAATGATTTTAGGAGCGTTAGGAATAATAATCGCCATGAAAGCCGGAAACCTCAACCTCGGCGGCGAGGGGCAGGTGTATTTGGGAGCCTTTACGACAACCGCCGCCGCTCTCTCTCTTGAGCGGTTTGGGGTAACGGGAGCGGTTGCCGCTGTGGCAGCAGGAGTCCTTGCCTCCGGCGTACTTTCGGCGTTCAGCGGCTTTTGTAAGGCAAAATGGAAAACTCCCGAAATTATTACAACCTTCCTTCTCTCATGCGCGGTTATCCCGATTATCAATTTTCTTGTTACAGGCCCTTTTCTTGACCCGGAAACGTCTCTCATATCGACAAAAAAAATTGCCGAAAATATGCGGTTTCCCCAAATTTTAAAACCGTCAAATTTAAGCTCAAGTATTTTTATCGCCATTATCTTTGTTTTTATAGTCAACTTTTTTCTTTACAAGACAAAAACAGGCTATGAATTCAGAATAGCGGGAAAAAATGAAATGTTCGCGCGTTACGGGGGGATAAATACAAAACTAAACACAGTCATTGTAATGGCAATGAGCGGCGCATTATACGGATTGGCGGGAAGCTTCGCTGTCCTTGGAACGCATTATGCCGTAATTAAGGAATTTTCCACGGGGCTAGGCTGGAGCGGCTTGACAGTAGCGTTAATCGCGAATTTTTCCCCCATTGCCGTGATACCTTGTTCGCTATTCCTTGCATGGACTGAAACAGGGGCAAGAATCGCGATGCAGAATACGGGAATAACCTATGAAATCTCATACATAATACAGGCTGTGATTTTCTTTTTATCAACAAGTTTAGTCGTTAAAAATATTTTTGATAGCAAGAGGAAAAAATAAAATGGCGATTTTCCCCGTTCTTAAAAGCACGTTAAATTTAATGATCCCGATATTTTTTGCGGCCTTTGGAGGGCTTTTCCCCGCTCTTGCCGGAACTTTAAACATCGCCCTTGAAGGATTATTGCTGTCAGGCGCGTTTTGTTCTTTGGCGGTATTTCACTTTTCAGGCAGCATAACCGCAGCCGTTTTGTCCGCTATTTTTACGGCAACTGTTTTATCGGCGTTACATTCGTTAGCTGTTTTTAAACTTCGCGCGGATTTGTTTATTTCAGGACTTGCGATAAATTTATTTTCAAGCGGGTTATGCGTAATTCTTTCCGATAAATTATTCGGTACGAAAGGAGTAATCACGGTAAATAACTCAGGCGGCTTGTTAATGTTGTATTCTGCTTTAGGTATTATTCTGCTTGTAATTTCACATATCGCTATTTATAAAACCCCCTTCGGTTACAGGCTTCGCGCCTGCGAAAGAAGCGCCGACTCGCTTGTAAGTCTTGGAATAAAACCCGTATTTTACCAAACGACCGCGTTTTTAATATCCGGTTTTTTCTGCGGCATAGGCGGTTCATTTTTAAGCCTCAATCTTGGCGCGTTTGTTCCCGGAATGTCCGCCGGCAAAGGCTGGATCGCCCTCGCCGTAATTTTCCTTGGCGTAAAAAAACCGGCAGGACTCCTTGCCGCCGCTTTTGTTTTCGCGCTCGCCGAATGTTTTTCTAACTACGCTCAGGGTTTTTGGAACATACCTGCCGGCTTTATCCTCGCGTTTCCATATATTTGTACGCTAATCGCCATGATAGCGGTCTCAGTGATTCCCTATAAAAAGGTGCAATAGTAATAATATTTTCACTGTAAAAAGGTGTGAATATGTTAATATATTCACTGTAAAAAGGTACAATAATACCAATATATTCCCTGTAAAAAGGTGTAAATATGTTAATATATTCACCATAAAAAGGTGCTATAATACCTATATATTACATATAAAAAAGTTAAATAATACTGATATATTCCCTATAAAAAGGTGCAAGTTTTTATATTTTATCCCTTGAAAAAGGTGCAAAAGTATAATACAATGCAAATATGCAAAGAAAAGTAATAAAATCCTTGCTGGAATGGAAAAATTCTCCTGACAGAAAACCGTTACTGCTGAAAGGAGCCAGGCAGACGGGTAAAACATGGCTGATGAAAGAATTCGGAAAAACCGCTTACAGGAATACGGCGTATATTGATTTTTTTAATAACCAACAAGCGCGAAATGTTTTTGAAGGCGATCTTAAACCGCTGCGCATTATAGAAGAATTGGGGTTTATCTCAGGCGAATCTATAAGCCCGGGGGAAACCCTTGTTATTTTTGATGAGATTCAGGAATGTAACAGGGCGCTTAATTCCCTTAAATATTTCTGCGAAGAAGCGCCTGAATATCACATAATGTCTGCGGGCAGTTTTCTTGGCATTGCGCTGCACAATGACGAATCTTTTCCTGTTGGGAAGACCGATAACATTACGCTATATCCGATGACATTTTCCGAATTTCTTGCCGCACTGAATGAACAACAGCTTTTAACCGCGCTAGAAAAACAAAAGCCGCGTTTTACAGCTTTAGTTAAAAACGATCTGTCAAAGTATCTTAAATATTATTTTTATGTAGGCGGCATGCCCGAAGTAGTGCTTGCTTTTACAAAAGAAAAAAATTTTAATACGATACGGTCGATTCAAAATAAAATCATCAGCGGTTATGAAGATGATTTTTCTAAACATATTGATATGAGATCCGCTGAAAAAGTTACTCGCCTGTGGAATTCTATTCCGCGCCAATTGGCAAGAGCGGCAAAAAAATTTATTTACAACGACGTAAAACCCAACGCTAAATCACGCGATTACCGTTCAGGGTTATTTTGGCTTACCAAATGCGCTCTGGCTTATGAGGTGAACCGTATCGCTCTGCCTCACTATCCGCTTGCAAGTTACGCTGAACCTGAACATTTTAAATTGTACATGCTTGATATAGGGCTTCTCTCCGCGATGGCTGGTCTTGACATTGGCGCTTTTCTTGAGCGCGATGCGGTGCTCTTTGATCATTTTTACGGGGCGCTTGCGGAACAATATATACTTGGAGAGTTAAAAGCGCTTTCCGGCATGCCTTTATATTATTGGGCGCGGGAAGGTTCCGCTAAAGCGGAATTAGATTTTATCATTCAGATTGGAAACAAAGTTATCCCTATCGAGGTAAAGGCGGAAAAAAATCTAAAGGCAAAAAGCTTAAAATTATTTATTGATACTTATCATCCCCAAATTGCGATTCGTTTTTCCATGTCTGATTTGGGGCAAAGTAATTATTCAGGATGCGTTATTTACGATATTCCATTGTATATGGTTGGCGAATTCCTCACGTTAATAGGCCGGTTTGAGTGATTTGTTTTCATTTGTGATCCGCGTATTGTTAAACATTAAGTTATTAATTTTAAAAAGGCCGGATTATTGTGTTACTTTAAGATAGTTCAGTTTTTATATATAAAAATACACGTCCGTTGGACGCGAATCCTCCGTTGGGGAAAAACGCCCTTGAGGGCAAATAGTAAATTTTTAAAAGGAGTTATCAAGATGAAAAAGTTACTTATCGTTGTCCTTTTCTGCTTGCTTTGCACGCCGCTGTTTGCCCAGGTGGGTATGGCAGGCGCAAAACCTGAAAGTGAACTTGCTTCTTCCGTGGATATTGAATTATTGCAGACCGCTTATACTTTGGCTAAATTCGGTTATAACGCCAAATCATCGTCTGCCCTTATTTGCGCTGCGGAAATCATAGCGCAAACGCAAACCCAGTCATTGGGCAGTAAGGGTATTGCAAAGGATGAAACGGGTGATGCCGATAAAAAAACTGGCAAACCTGAATATACCGTCGCTAATCTGCTTGCTGACGGCAAAAAATTTGCCGCAATGAACAAGAAAACGAAAAGAACCATGCTTGCATGGGCCGCATCAGTTAAAAAAACCATGAAAAGCAAAACCAAAGACGCTATAAGCGGTCCAAAATACCTATATGATAAAGTAGGCGCCGACGGTCAGATTACGTATAAGCTTGCGTTCGAGGCCAATAAACTTGCCGAGGTTCTTGTTTGCGGAGACGGAGACACCGATCTTGATCTTTATGTTTTTGATCAAAACAATGACCTTATTGTCTATGACGAAGGTTATTTTGATGATTGTTATGTCAAGTTTGTTCCAAAAAATACGATGAACTTCAATATTGTTGTAAAAAACAGGGGGGCATGTTTATAACAGGTTTGAATTATTGATTAATTAAAAAACGGTATAACAGGCAAATTTTAAAGGGCTTTCGTGTTTCGGAAACCCTTTAAGTTTGCCGTATTTTTGGACGGCGTTTGCAATGAGCAATTAGCAATTAGCAATGCACGGTCACTGAACTTGTCGATGTGACCAGAGAGCAAAGAGCAATTACCAAAGAGCGAAGTTAGCAATCATAGCGGCTTGCCAAAAGACTGCGCCCACAAACAACGAAATTGCTCATTGCTAAGCGAAGTTAGCAATCATAGCGGCTTGCCAAAAGACTGCGCCCACAAACAACGAAATTGCTCATTGCTAATTGTTCATTGCTCATTGAAACAACACTCCTTCATGATTTTCGTGAGAAACACTTTCGGTAAAATACACATTTTTTCAATATATGCCCCATTGAATTTCACAATATTTACTGATAAAATAAGCAAAAGCAAAAAAGAGAGGGTTTCATGCTGAACATCGGTCAAATTCACCGAAAAGAATATGATCTTGAAAAAGAAAACTCAACTCCTGTTGTTTTCGCGGAATCTCCGGGAAGAATTCATTTTTTAGGAGAGCAGGGCGAGTCAAAGTCGGGAATTTTCCTTTCCGCAGCCGTAGATCGGTATATTCATCTTGCCGTAAGCCCGAGAAAAGACAATTCTTTTCGTTTTTTTGCCGCTAATATTGATGAACGCAAAAGAACTACTGTCGCAGGCTTGAAATTCAAACGCGAAGACAGATGGGCTAACTACTTAAAGCCTGCAATTTACCTTTTTATTGAATTAGGTTGCCAGATGAAGGGGCTTAATTTCTCTTTTTACGGCAATATTCCCCAAAATATCGGACTTGCGTCCTCAATCGCGGTAGAAACAGCCGCCGCAACGGCGCTTAGAAGCCTTTTGCGCGTTCAGATAAACGATGAAGATTTTGCGCGTAAATTAAAAGAAGCGCATGAAAAAATTTTTGGAGGTTCCGCAGAGCTAGCGGATTATCTTGTCTGTTTTTTGACGCGCAAAGATCAATTTTTATTTTTTGATTCGTCAAAAAACGAAGTAAAACTGATAAAATCGCCGTTTGCCAATTTTCGCTTTATACTTGTGGATTCCCGCGTTCCCAGAATGGGCGCCCAGAAAGAAATTGCCTCCCGACAGGATGATATTTTAAAAGGGCTTGAGTTTCTTTCACAAAAACATGACGGCGCAGGCTTTAAAGATTACGCGTCAGGCGATCTTCTTGAAGTGCTTGGAAGTTTTCCCGAGCAGATCAGGCGCAGATGCATGCACATTGTCGAGGAAATACACAGGGTAAATGACGCGGCGGACGCGCTTGAACGCGCCGATCTGGCTTCATTCGCGAAAATAATATACCATTCCCATGAGAGCCTTAGGGATCTGTACGAAATAAGCTGTCCTGAAATTGACTGGCTTGTAAAGCGGGCGCAGGAGATAGAAGGGTCTGCAGGTTCGCGGATGATCGGTATTGGTTTTGGCGGATGCACGTATACCATTATCCGCCGTGAGCTTGTTGAAGAATTTAAGAGGCGGCTTGAAGATTACGAGCGTATTTTCGGGTTTAGGCCGGCGATTTACGAAGTTAAATTGGCTACAAGGGCAAGGGTAATCTCTGAGCCGGTTGTCGAAACTAGGCGCAGTATTGCGACTACAACCGGTTCCCGTACTGTACGCAAGAGGGTTTATGCGAATACTGCTAACAAATGACGATGGAATCTCTTCTCAAGGGATAAGACTGTTAGAGAAAGCTTTACGCAACGCGGGGCACAGGGTTTTTACTGTCGCTCCCCATCATAACCGTTCAGGCTGTTCCCATTCCATTGAATTTTTAAAGGGCCCTTTAAGGTTATCAGAGATAGAGGAAGACACTTGGTCGTGTTCAGGTACGCCCGTGGACTGCATTATAACCGCCCTTTTGGGAGGAATCCCCGAAATCTGCATTTCTACCGAAGGAACCGCGCTCAATATGGAAAGAGCGCCGGATCTCATCCTGTCCGGGATTAACGCGGGAGCGAATTTGGGGACTGATATTATCTATTCGGGAACCGCGTCCGCCGCAAGGCAGGGCAGTTTTTTCGGTATACCGTCCGTAGCGTTGTCTTTAGTCGAAAACGATCTTCCCTGGCAGTGGGATTCGGTCGTTTCTTATATTACGGAAAAACTTATTTTGATTATGGGTTACTGGAAAGCCGGCACCTTCGTGAATGTAAATTTTCCAAATATTGAAAAAAAACCCGCGATGCTTGTTCCTTCTTTTCCTTCTATGAGGTATTATAATGACAGGATAGTTACTTTCATTTCCCCGAGGGGAAGCAGGTATTGTTTCGCGAAACCGGGTAAGGTTGACAACGTGCCTGAGGAAGGTTCCGATTGGGATGAGGTTTTAAAAGGGAACGCCGCGTTTTGTGTGGTTATGTCTCAACCGGCAATCGCGGCGGGATAATGGGGGGAATCATGGCTGCTCAGGAAAGCGGCGTTGGCGAATTGTCTGAAGAAGAAGAAAAATCCGGCGCGGATGAAAAAATTCTTGAAGGAGTGCGCCTTTACAGGGAGAAAAACTGGGAGAAGGCTTTAAAAGAATTTTTGTCAAAGGACACTTCATCTTTCAGTTTTGAAGAAAAAATGGAACATGCCTATTACCTCGGATTGTGTTACACGAAACTTAAAAATTATGAAAAAGCTTTAGTTTCCCTTGAACAGGTTGTAACGTCGGAACGGCATATCTTGCGCGTATTTCAATGCAGAATGATGCTTGCGTATATTTATGTGATAACCAAGCGCGTTAAAATGGCGGAATATGAACTTCACAAACTGCAATCCAGCGGGCTTGAATCTCCGTTACTCTACAATACGCTTGCCTATGCCGCATGGGCGCAAAAACGCCATAAGAGCGCGATAGATCTTTACGAAAAAACCCTTGAAATTGATTCAAATAACGCGACAGCGATGAACAGCATGGGCTTTATTCTGGCCGATACGGGACTGGATATTATGCGCGCCCTCCGCCTGTGCAGAAAGGCGGTTGATTACAGGCCCCACAGCGCGGCATATCTTGACTCCCTTGGCTGGGCTTACTACAAAAGCGGCGAAGTTGTAGAAGCGCGCACATGGCTGCGCAGGGCGCTTGATATAGCCCCCAATGAAGAAGAAATAAAAAGGCACTTTAAAATAGTGACGGGAGAAAAGCTGTGAGAAACCCCTTTTTTTTTACGGCGTTTTTTCTTGTTGTATCAGTTTTGTACGCGCAGGACGACCCCATTATTCGTCAAAACCCTCCCCCCGGCGGAACAGGCCCCGCCGCTCTTGCCGCGGCGGAAGAGTTCAGGATTGGAGTGCAAGCCTACTACCGTTTTTCGTATAACGAAGCGATTTATTCTTTTGAACGCGCCCTTTCCTTCCTTCCTAATGCGCCGATGACTCTTGACTGGCTTGGAAAGGCGTACTACCGTTCAGGTTTTGAAGAAATCGCGCTAAGGCAATGGCGCGCCGCTCTTGATCTTTACGGCAGGAACTCAGGCGTTGGTATGTTGCTTA
This sequence comes from Treponema sp. R80B11-R83G3, assembly GCF_054786115.1. Lineage (NCBI taxonomy): Bacteria > Pseudomonadati > Spirochaetota > Spirochaetia > Treponematales > Treponemataceae > Treponema > Treponema sp. R80B11-R83G3. The sequence continues at coordinate 8,070 of NZ_BDHF01000030.1, forward strand.
ACGCCCGGATAGAGACAGTCGCCAACAGGCGTTTTCTTAAGTCCATTCCGGATGGCGATAAAATACGTTATGTGAACTCAGGGCGTTTTCCCGGGAAAATAGAAGATACGGTTCTTTACCGTCAGCCGACATCGATCTTGGCGAATAACGACGGCAGCGTATGGGTAGCCGCTTACGGCAGTAATGAAATTTTAAAAATAGACGTAAACGGGTTAATAAGGGATCGCAAACGCGGTCATTTTAACGGTTTCGACCGTCCCTATGATTTGGCTCGAGGGCTTGATGGCCGTATGTATGTGTCAGAATTCCGCGGCAGCAGGGTGAGTATTCTTAACAGTAACGGAGACTGGCAGGCGTATATCGGCTCAAGGGGATTGGGCGACGGCCAATTTGTCGGCCCCCAGCACCTAACGGTTGACGAAGACGGTTATCTGTATGTGGTCGATTACGGTAACAGCAGAATTTCAAAATTTGATCCTGACGGCGCGTTTATTCTTTCGTTTGGGAAAAAGAGCGCGGTTTTTCCCGGCTTGCTTTCACCTACAGGCATTGCCGCCTATAACAATAAAATTTATGTCGCCGAAAGCGCGGCAAAAGTAATTTATATGTTTGATCCCAACGGTAATTATCTGGGACGTTTGTCTGCGGAAGGCTTGAAAGGCCCTGAAAGCCTGAGGTTTCTTTCTGACGGCACCATACTTGCCGCAGATGGCAACAGAATTGTGCAGATAAACCCCGATTCCGCGATTGTCCGCGAGTTGGGGCTTGCCGGAGGGGAGCGTGTTCGCGTAACGTGCGCTGAAATGGACAGTAACGGCAGCATACTCACGGCAAATTTCAACGCGGGCGAAGTCAATGTAATGACCCGTTTTGACGATTTAGCTTCCGGTTTATTTGTGCAGATACGCAATATTGACGCTGGCAATTTCCCCAAAGTAATCGTGGAACTTACCGTAGAAGACAGACTGCGCCGCCCAATCATGGGTCTTGATAACAATAATTTCCTTCTTACGGAAAATGGCGTACCCACGGCGGAACAGATATTGTACGCGCCCGGCTACCGCTATCGCGGCGCTGATATTTCCCTCTTAGTGGAACGGTCTGACGCGACGGCGCGTATGCGTGACGATCTTGGCGCGGCCTCCCGTGACATAAACCGCGCCGTACAGGAAATGGGTAACACAAAAATAGTTTCGGTTATTTCCGCCGCAGAACAGCCCCGCAGAGAACAACACGCCAATTCCCTTGAAAACGCGGTACGGGGCGCGGCAGGCAATACCAGCAGATGGCGTTTTGATCTTGGCCTCCGCCTCGCCGCGACAGATCTTATGACAAATGTTCCAGCCGCCCCCAAAAGGTCGGTTGTATATATCGGCTCAGGCAATTTAGGCGATTTGGCGTATGAGCAAAACGGTCTTTCAGAAATGGCGGCCTTTCTTGCGAATAACGGCATAGTATTTAACGCCATAATAATCGGCGGCGGTCAAGTTTCCACGGCAATAGAGTACCTGTGCAATGAAACAGGCGGCAGGGCGATGCCCCTTTACCGACCCCAAGGCATTGGCGAGCTAATCAAAAGCACGGCGGATACCCCGTGCGGCCTTTACACTTTTACGTATAATTCACGCCTTCCCACGGACTTTGGAAGAGCATGGCTTCCTATTGAGGTTGAAGTCTATTTAATGGAAAGGTCGGGGCGTGATAATATTGGGTATTTCGCGCCGCTGGAATAGTGGAAGGAAGATTTTTTACCACGAACCAACACGAACAAAGAGCTATCTAAGCCTGAGCTTCACGATAAGATAACGGACAAAAACCCCACTCCCCATTCCCTACTCCCCACTCCCTATACTTTGTGATCTTAGTGTGAGTTCTTCGGAATAAAACATTGAATTATTATTAAAAACATGGTATATTATTGTATATTCGGAGAGTATACAATGAAAAAATTTGCGGTATTTATTACATTGACGTTTTTTCTCGCGGCGGGGCTTTTTGCTCAGCAAAAATTCGCTCTTGTTATCGGTAACGGGGCGTATACTAATATTACTAAGCTCAACAATCCTGTGAATGATGCCAATGACATGGCTGTCGCCCTTCAGGGGCTTGGCTTTACCGTGGAGAAGGTGTTGAACGGGAACCTGTCCCAAATGGAAAACGGGATAGTGAACCTTAAAAAAAGGTTGAAGGGGTCGAAAAATTCTTATGGCTTTTTCTTTTACGCGGGGCACGGGGTGCAGTCCAATGGAGAAAACTACCTGATACCCGTTGACGCTAATATTCAAAGTGAAAGTTTTCTCCGCAGGCAGTCGATTTCCGTGCAGGAAATGCTTGACGAACTGAACGACGCGGGAAACGATTTGAACGTTGTAGTCCTTGACGCTTGCAGAGACAACCCCTTCGCATGGAAGCGCTCCGGCAGCAGGGGCTTGCAAGTGGTGGGCAATCAGCCTGCGGACAGCATCATCGTGTTCGCGACAAGCGCGGGTTCCACCGCCTCTGACGGCACGGGCAGGAACGGTCTTTTTACCGGCCACTTGCTGGAACGCCTAAAAACCCCCGGCATTGAAGTAGCCGAAGTATTCCGTCTGACAATGGGCGACGTAGTCCGTGCCAGCGGCAGCCAACAGCGCCCCGCTGTCTATAACCAGTTTGCGGGTCAAGCCTATCTCGGCAGTAAGCCGCAAGTAGCGACAACGACGACAACCACACAACCGCAACAGACTGCTACGCAACCAGCGCAAACCATGCAGTCAACCACCAACCAGCAGTCTGCGTCCCTCCCCGCCGGCATGGTACGCATAAACGGTGGAACCTTCACAATGGGCAGTCCCGCAAATGAGCCAAGCCGTTCCAGTAATGAAGGTCCTCAGCATCAGGTGACGGTGAGCAGTTTTTACATGGGGAAGTACGAAGTAACGCAGAAGGAGTATCAGGAAGTGATGGGGACAAATCCCAGTAATTTTAAAGGGGACAATCTGCCTGTGGAACAAGTAAGCTGGTATGATGCGGTAGAGTACTGCAACAAGAGGAGCCAGAAAGAAGGATTAACTCCAGCGTATACCAGAAATGGTGATAACGTAACATGGAATAAGAACGCCAACGGCTACCGTCTGCCTACAGAAGCTGAATGGGAATACGCCTGCAGGGCGGGGACGACAACGCCGTTCAGTACCGGGAACAACGTCACAACAAGTCAGGCGAATTACGATGGAAACAATCCGTATAATAATAACGCGAAAGGGGAATACAGGCAAAAGACAATGGCAGTTGGGAGTTTTTCTCCAAACGCATTGGGTTTGTACGATATGCACGGGAACGTATGGGAATGGTGCTGGGACTGGTATGGAAATTATTCAAGCGGGTCGCAGACCGATCCTATTGGTACGTCCTCGGGGTCTTACCGTGTGGGGCGCGGCGGGAGTTGGTACAATTCGGCGGAGGACGTTCGTTCCGGTTATCGGTTCAACTACTACGCCCCCTACGACAGGGGCAGCGGCATCGGCTTCCGGCTGGTGCGCCCCTGAGTTCTGCATCAGCAATACAGGCGACATGCCCAAGCCGTAGCGACACGGAGTGGAGCGAAGGCGTGGGCATGGAGCGGGGAGTGCGAAAGAAGAAAGAAAAGTGAAGAAAGAAAAAAGGGAAGATTGTTGTTAGTGAGAACACGCAAACGTACCTGCTACCGCTTTTTCATAGTGCCGTTATGCGACATTTATACGCTAGGGACGGTGTAGTGGCGTAGCATACCTATTTAGTTTTAGGAAAATACCGAATACCAGGAAAGTCTTTGAAGTATTTATCACAAGAAAATATTATCGCTGAATAATGCAATGATGTTGCGTAAATAATACTATCAGCCATAGGCAGTTTATGTTTCCGGCTTATTTCTGCGGCAGAAAGGCTTATACCGGCATTAAGTTCAATTACAGTACCTGTCTGCATATATGAAACCACATCCAATGAGATATTCAAGCCAACAGGAAGAATCAACAACATTCATAAAACTCTATCAGCCTCTTCACGTATATCTGATGTATCAATCTTATGTAATGTTCCGCGCAAAGACGCTATAGAAGGTACAACCCGCTTTTGGGTACGGTTTTGCATAAATTCATAAAGGAGTGAGCTAATAGTCTGCTGCTCAACCATAGGTTTCAAGGTTTGATAGACAGCATCGTCAACAGTTATGGTTAATTCATGTAACATATTATTATTTTACTACGGAATTGTTCTTATGTCCAGTACCCGCTTTAACAAACAAAAACTAAAAGTACACGTAAACGTATCAGGTACCGCTTTTTCATACGCATAGCCCTCAGACAATAACCCTTTTGTGCTCTTTGTACCTTTGTGTTCTTAGTGTGAATTCCTTTCAAATAAACTTCCCATTTTCCATAACCGCCATTCTGTCGCAAAGGTACTCCACGGCATCCTTGTTATGCGAAATAAAAAGAATCGTGAGCCTCATGCTTTTGTGCAGTTCCCTGAAAAGGTTTAGTATCTGAGCGCCGGCTGATACGTCAAGGGAACTGATCGCTTCGTCGGCGATTAATAGGCGCGGGGAAGTCATCAGGGCGCGGGCGATGCAGATACGCTGTTTTTGACCGCCGCTTAACTCGTGAACACTGCGTGTTTTGTAGGACGGGTCAAGGCCGACGCGCAGTAACATTCTGTCGATTTTGCGCCTGCGTTCTTCTTTGTTTCCTATTCTGTGAATAATTAGCGGTTCTTCCATAAGCCAGCCGATGTTTTTGCAGGGATTTAAAGACGCGCCCGTCTCCTGAAAAACCATCTGAATCGGCGGCGGTTTTTCCTGCTCCTGCCCGTCAAGCAAAATTTCTCCCTCATAATCGATAAGTTTTAAAATACAACGCGCCAAAGTTGTTTTGCCGCAGCCTGATTTGCCCGTAAGGCCGAAAATTTCTCCCTGACGCAGTTCAAGATTTATGTTTTTAAGGACGGGCTTTATTTCTTTTTTTCCGAAAAGACCGAACCTTTTGCTGATATAGGCGCATGAGAGGTTACGGATTGAAAGCAGGGGAGTGTCAGGCATTAGGTTCTCCTGACGAGGGATAATAGCAGTGGACCTTCGCGCCGTTAATTTCTTTTTGAGGAGGGAAATTTTGCGAACAGATACTCTGGGCTTTCTCGCAACGGGGAGCGAAAGGGCAGCCGGAAAAACTGTCATATATCGAAGGAACTTTGCCGTGAATACTGTTCAGTTTTTTGCCGCGCTTTTCTTTTTCGGGAATTGCTTTTAATAGTGCGTTTGTATAAGGATGAAGCGGGGAGAAAAGAGCGCCTGATTGCCCTTCCTCAATGATTTTTCCCGCGTACATGACAAGGAAGCGGTTGCAAAATTGCCGTATTATCGAAAGATCGTGCGATATTATTAAAACGGAAGTTTTATATTTGCGGTTCATTTCAGCTAACAGGGAAAGAATGCGCTGTTGGCTTTCCATGTCAAGCGCGCTTGACGGCTCGTCAGCTAATAAGAGGCGGGGGCGGCGGATTACGGCGATTGCCGTCATTACGCGCTGGCACATTCCGCCTGAAAGCTGGTGAGGGAAAGCGTCGAATATTTTTTCAGGCTCATCAAAGCCCAGAGAGGCGAGCGTTTCAAGCGCTTGAGACTTGTTCGCTTCTTTGTCGGTACTGCCTGCAAGTTCAAGCATTTCCGTAATTTGCCCGCCTATCATCATCAGCGGATTAAGCGACTGCCTTATATCCTGAAAAATTACGGAGATTTCTTTTCCTCTTATGTAGCACAGTTCTTTTTCGCCCAGGGAAGTAAGCGGTATGTGATTGAGAATTATTTCGCCGCCTAGAATTTTTACAGGTTGGGGCAGAAGGTTTGGAATTGACAGGGCAGTCATGCTCTTGCCGCAGCCGGATTCTCCTGCAAGGCCGACAATTTCCCCTTCATCAATTGAAAAACTGACATCCTTCAGTATTTGAAAAATTTTGCCGTCCTTTTTTATTCCGGCGGCCAGGTTATTCACTTCCAATAAACGCGGCACGTTAGCCCCCGAACCTTTTGCGAATACCTTCGCCTAACAGGTGAAAAGCGATAACCGTAAGCATTATAAAAATGCCGGGGGCTATGGCGCACCACGGGGCGTTGAAAAACCATGCTTGCGCCTCAAACAACATACGCCCCCATGAAGGCTCAGGCGGCTGGATGCCCATTCCAAGGTAGCTCATTGCGGCTTCCGCGAGAATCGCGTTTGACAGCCCCAGTACCGAAGCGGAAAGGAGCGATGGGGCAAGATTAGGCAGAATATGAATGAACGTTATGCGAAAAAAACCAGCGCCGAGAATTTTTTCCGCATGTATAAAAGAAGCGTCTTTGTACTGCAATGCCCCTGTTCGCATAACGCGGGTGTAACTCGGCGTAAAAAGAATTAGCAGCGCGATAAAAAGGCTGAATTGGCTGTTGTCCATTACCGCGACTAGAAGGAGGGCAAGGACTATTCCGGGAAAAGAGTTAAGCGCGTCAATAATACGCATTATAATTTCGCCTGTAATTCCGCCAATGTAGCCCGCCAAAAGACCAAGCAAACTTCCCAAAGCTGCGGCTCCCGTTACGGTACATAATGCGAGGAGCAGGGAATTTCTCCCCCCCGCCATGATGCGCGAAAAAATATCCCTGCCAAAATTGTCAGTTCCAAGCAAATGCCCGGCGGACGGAGGCATAAGGCGTTTTGAATAATCCATTTGGTTGTAATTATACGGAACCCAGATAAGGCTAAGTAAAGACATTGTAACAATGACAACGCCGATAACTGCTCCGATTTTCAGATTAAATATATTCATCTGATATCCCTTGCCTCTCTGATCCTTGGGTCGATAATCATAATCGCAATGTCCGCAAGAGTGTTAGCTGTAATGATAATAAACGCTATGTAAACCATAAGGGATTGAATTAACGGGTAGTCTCTGGAACTGATTGCCGTAATTAAAAGTCTGCCGATTCCGGGAATTGTAAAGACCTGCTCAATGATGATGCTGCCTGAAAAAACTTCCGCGATTATCATGGCGAATATGGTGACGGCGGGAAGAAGAGCGTTTTTTAAAACGTGGCGGCGCAGAATATAAAGCCAGCTGGCGCCCTTGCTTCTTGCCGTTGTCACATAGTCGCTTCGCAGTTGCGCAAAGAGCGAGCCTCTTAAAAATTTGACAAGAATAGCGGCGTTTGGGAGAGCGATTGCAAGGGAGGGAAAGCAAAGACAGCGGATAAAGCCGAGAAAGTTTTCATTGTAACTTATATATTCGCCGGGAATAAAAAGTTTTAGGCCGAAACCGAAGAAAAAAATAAAAAGCAGCCCCATAAAAAAGTTAGGAGCGCTTAATCCGGCGGCGGTGAGAAAATTTACAACACTATCAAGTATGCCCCCTTCGCGGTTTACGGTTAAAAGCGAGACAGGTATGGAAATGAGCAAAATAAAAAAAAGCGAAAGCAGGGCTAAAGTTACTGTGACGGGAATGCGCTGTGAAATCAAAGTAGAAACCGCCTCTCCCCGGAAACTTAAAGATGTTCCCGCTTTGCCTGAAAGAAAGCCTGATAGCCAATCAAGATAGCGAATGACAACATTTCTGTTAAGCCCCATTTCTTCGCGTAATGCGGATAATTGTTCCTGTGAAGAATTAATTCCGGCAAGGAAACTAGCCGGATCACCGCGAATAACGCTAAAGGCGAGAAAGCATAAAATTGAAACAAGAAATACCGTAATTAAAGCAATAACGATTCTTCTAAAAATAAAATTCAATTATTAGGCATCCTGTAAATCGAAGAAAAGTCAACCACTAGTAACGGATAATTTTTCGCTCCCGCAAAAGCGCCTGCGCGGAAAACTTTATAGTAAAGAATATCCTGTATAAAGACGCTTGCGGCGTTTCCTGCAATTATTCCCTGCGCGCTTTTGTAAAGCTGTTTTCTTCTCGCTTCATTTGTTTCCGTAAGTATCGCATCATAAGTTTTGTCAAATTCTCCGTTTGAAAAATTAATAAAATTGCCGCTGTTATCTGATCTGTAACGCGCAAGGAAATTACGCGCGGAAACAACCGGGCTGTCCAGTGAAATAATAGTCGCCTGATAACTGCGTCCCCTGTAAACGTCAGAAAGCCATGTATTCCAGTCTACAAGTTTAACGGACGCGTCAATTCCAATTTTATCGAGCTGGTTTACAATTACCTGCGCGGTATCGACATGCATGGAGTACTCGGAAGCCACGGTAATTTCAAGCGAAGGTTTGCGCGTGTCATTGAAACCCGCCTCAGCAAGAAGCGTTTGCGCCGTTTGCGGATCATACGGGTAACTAAGGGAGGCGTCATAGTAAGTTGATAATCCGGGAATTATGGGACTGCCCGAAGGAGAGCCTTTTCCAAAAAAAGCGCCGTCAATTATTCCCTGAATGTCTATGCCGTAATTTATAGCCTTACGCACGCGAGTATCATCAAGAGGGGGAGCGGAGTTGTTAAGCGCAAGAAGCTGTACCGCCGCCGAATAACTGTCAATAACGTCAAAATTTCTGTGGTCGAGCTGGGCTGCAAAAGAGCCTACAAGATTCGCGCCGTCAATATTGCCGCTTCGCAATGCAATCATCAACGCTTCAACATTCGCGTAGAACACAATTGTTACTTTATCAAGACGAGGCACGTCCTGCGGCTGTGCAAGATGTCTCTGCCAATAACCGTCAAATTTTTTTAACACAAGGTCTCTCTGCGAAGTAAAACTTTCAATTATAAAGGGACCTGTCCCAATAACATTTTTTTCGCGGTCATTATTATCCTTTTTGACAATTCCAACCGTTAAAAAAGGAATAAACTCAGGGTCGGGAGCTTTAAGGGTTACCTTTACGTTTTTATCCGAGATAATTTCTACATTATTTATCCTGTCCAGCCCGTTGAAGCCGGCGGCTGCCGCCGTGTCCAGACTGAACTTGACATCGGCGGCAGTTACAATCGAACCGTCATGAAAACGAACGCCGTCTCTAAGAATGAAAGTGTAAACAAGCGAGTCACGATCCGTTGTCCATGACTCGGCGGCACAGGGAAGCATGCTCCCGTCGGTATCAGGCTTTACAAGCCCTTCAAAAACATTGAAAAGAATGCTTCTGCCGTCCGCCGTGTCATTTTTAGTATTAAGCGGGTCGAGAGTTTTTGGTTCGGTAGTAAAGCCGTAACGCAACTGCGCCGTATCGTCATTTTTATTTTTACGGCAGGAAGGAAACATGGCTATTATAGCCGTTAATAAAAAAAACGCGAATATTGATATTTTATTTTTGTACATAAAAACTCCTTATTATTATGTTAAGCGATTATACTAAAAATACTGATATAATTCTACATTGTCAACCTTTCGCGTCTCCTCGTACCATCTGCGGTTCAAAGCCCGAGCAAACTATTCTGTTCTTCATGCAGGACATGCACTTTACCGCATCGTCGCCGGTGCAGATTTTATCATCGTACAGGGCATAGAGTTTTCTGAACGCGGTGGGCGTTAAATTGGGCATAAAAACATTCGCGCCGGCTTCTAGGGCAAGTTCCCTGCCGTTAGGTGTAATTGTACCCATCGCGGTGGTGGCGGGAATTAGCGCTTTGGGCAAGGTAAGCCGCGTGATGGCGAGCATTTTCAGGCAGAGGGTGAGATTTCCAGCGGGTTGTGAGGCGAAAGGAGTGTCTTTTTGCGGGATAAAAGGGCCTATGCCGACCATTTGCGGCTGTAATTCTTCAAGAAAGCGAATGTCCGCAAGCAGGCACTCAGGCGTTTGATAGGGAGTTCCCACCATAAACCCGGCTCCCACCTGATAGCCTATTTTTTTGAGGTTGTGCAGACACTGTTTGCGGTTTTCAAGGCTCATGGAAGACGGGTGAAGTTTCGCGTAATGCTCGTCATCGGCGGTTTCATGGCGTAAAAGAAAACGGTTTGCCCCCGCTCTGAAAAAAGTTTCATAGTCGCTTTGCGGCCATTCGCCGATGGAGAGGGTAATCGCGTTATCGGGAAATTCCTTCCGTATTGCGGATACAATTTCCGTTACACGCTCAGCCGTAAACCACGGATCTTCGCCGCCCTGCAGGACAAATGTTTTAATCCCCAATTTGTCTCCGGCGCGGCAACATTCAAGGATTTCTTCAAAAGAAAGCCTGTAACGTTCAAGTTTCGAGTTTGAACGGCGAAGCCCGCAGTAATAACAGTCATTTTTGCAGTAATTAGTAAACTCGATTAGCCCGCGAATATATACGCTCTTGCCGTAGTGAGCCTCGCGCACTTTTCGCGCCTGCGCAAAAAGCGCCTCAATTTCATCATTGTCTTCTGACGTGATTATCCGCAGTATATCTCTATCATTCATATTATTCTTTTTTTACGTTCATGTTGGTTATTATCCTTCATCATTAATATCAAGCATCGCCGTGCATCGCTTTAAAATTCCATTCATGTGGGCGATAGTTATGCCGTAATTTGTAAACGGGATATTTTGCTCTTCGGAATGTTTGCGCCGGTAGTGCATTTCGCGCTCGTTTAGCATGCACGCTCCGCAGTGAATGACAACCTTGTAAGCAGACAGATCCTGCGGAAAATCGCCTCCCGAACAAAAACTGAATTCCGGCTCTTTTTTAGAGTGGTTTCTAATCCAGCGCGGCAATTTCACGGTACCGATGTCATCGCATTGGCGGTGGTGGGTGCAGCCTTCGCAGATAAGCACTTTGTCGCCGTCTTGCAGATTGTCAAGGGCGGCGGCTCCTTTGACGGCAGTTTTTAAAAAGCCCTTGTAGCGGGCGAATAAAATTGAAAATGAAGTGAGGGGTATCTCCTGCGGCACAATGGCGGAAACCTGCGCGAACGCCTGGCTGTCCGTGATTACAAGGGACGGCGTTTTGCCGATGTCGGCGAGCGTCTGCCGCAATTCAGTTTCTCGCACGGTGATCGCGTTTGCGCCCGCTTCTAAAATGTCGCGTATCATCTGCTGTTGGGGAAGAATCAACCGTCCCTTGGGAGCGGCCTTGTCAATGGGGATTACAAGGACTAAAAAATCATTTGGTTTGATTAAATCCGCGACCAGTCTTTGTTCCGGTTCTTTTTCAAGAGCCAACGCCGCGATTTTTTCTTTTAACTGATTAATGTTAAAGCCCGTCTTCGCGCTTACGGGAAGAATTTCACTCTCGGACGCCATCGACATGGAATCGGCATTACAAAGATCGCATTTATTAAGCGCGATTATATAGGGGATTTTTTTTTCATTAAAAAGCGCGGTTAACTCCGCTTCGACGGCGGATAGGGCAGAATCGGGCGGAAGTTCCCCATCAATGACCAGAACCGCCGCGTCCGTTTTATTTAGAACCTGTTTAGTCCTGTTTACCCTCATTTCTCCAAGTTTGCCCTCGTCGTCAAAACCGGGAGTGTCGATAATAACAACCGGCCCCAGCGGAAGCAGTTCCATTGCCTTGAAAACAGGGTCTGTCGTCGTACCCTTCATATCGCTTACAATGGCAAGATTTTGCCCTGTAACCGCGTTTACAAGGCTGGATTTCCCGGCGTTTCTTCTGCCAAAAAACGCGATATGCAGTCGGTTTGAAGACGGCGTTTCGTTCATACTCATAAGGCCATTATCTCAAATTTTTCTATAAATATAAAGGTATGTTTTATGCCGATAATAAGTAATATGATAAATTTGTTCTTTTTCCTGAAGTTTAAGTCCCAATTACGGAGAACTAGGCCGGATATTGTCAGCCATGTTGACGAATCCCTTGTAAGGGCGATAAGCGACGCGGGCGGGAAAATCACAGGCGACCGATTTGTAATTTCCGCAGTTTTTAACGAAGATACGATTGGTTTTTGGCTGGATATGTATATTTTGATTGAAAATCTGAAGATAAGTGTCGAGTCCTCGCAAGAGTTCTTCGGTTATTCGCTATTAATTAGCGGCAAATACCCTGATTCCCCCGAATTGCTTTGCCGTTTTTTAGCCGGAATAAGCGGCGTTTTTGTCGATGATAAGGCCGCAAAAAAATTGATACCATACGCTTCTTTTGATAAGCCTTCCGAGTGGCTGAAAAGAATAAAAAAACGAAAATACGGCTGCGGCAGTTATTTTAGAATTAATAAATTAAAAGTTTTTAAGAAACCGCCCATCAATGAAATTGATTTACAACCCAATATAATTAATGCCTTTGAACAGGGAAAGGGCATGAATACATTAACGCTTTGCCCGTTCTATTTACAGATACGCGGCGTGTTGTATGAGTATTATAATAATTTAAACAATACTTTTCCCGCATTAACTATTTGTTTTGACAGTATCGGGATTGGTTCTCTTGTCGATATATGGTCTTTGAATATCCGTTCGTTAGTTTCAGGGCAATCTACCGATGAAATTGACAACCTTTGGGAATTCCTTTTCAGGGAACGCATACGAGATGAAGTGTCGGAATATATAATACGTTGCGTCAGAAGGTATCTGTTGCTGATTTTTGATCTTTATATTGAAGCGGCCTGTAAAAGAAAAAAAACTCCCGTATTATTACTGGAAAATGTTCATCTTGCGGAAAACAGCGCGATGTCTTTATTGATTGACGCGTTAGCTGAAATAAACCAACGAAACGCCCAAAAATTATTAGTTTTAGGAACGGGCGAGGACGGCATATCGCAAGATAAATTAAAACAGTGGGAAGTAATTTTTAATAATGTCACAAAGGTTAACGGAATTAAGGTGAACGCGATATATTATCCGAAACTTTCGATAGATCTATGGGAGATTATCTACGCCATATCGCTTTTCAGCCGATATTTTTCCCCAGAACTTTTTCAACGGTTATTTGAGGAAGAAGATAAGAATCCCGTAATGATTACCAAAGCTTTTTCAATACTTCATAAAATGGGCATAATAGACAATCTTCGCGAACCGCGCCTAATAAACAGGCTTTTTGAAGAACACGCATTTAAAGTTTTAAATGATAAAGCCGCAAGAATTAAAGAAATAGTCCGCAAACGTCTTTTAAACTGGGCGGCAAGAAGAAATTTAAATCCCTGTTTTCGCTTGTTGACAATTATCGCAAGTCTTGACGGCATAAAACAGATCGACGAACTGTTACTGTTAAAATCATTTTCTTCTGATATTGTAAATAAAACAATTATGGCGATAGAAACGGCGATGAATAACGGACAATTTGAACAGATGGTTGACGCAAAAGCCGCCGCTATAAGGCATATTTATAAAACGTCAAAAGCGCTAATTACAGGCAATGAAAAAGAGATAGAAACGACATTTACTGATAATCCGCTGGACAGTTTAAGCACGTTATACGATCTGTTCCCCGTGCTTAAAACGCAGATACTTGTTAATCACAGCGGTTATCATTTTGGGCGGCATGACGAGAAAGGCGCGGCGGAAAAAGCAAAAGAGGCTATTTTACTAGGGCAGAGTAAGAATTCATTCTGTCTGCCCCAGGCATACCGGCTTTTCTCGCTTGTATGCCTTTCCAAACAGCAGGTAAATGAAACGATTGAATACCTTGGATTCGCCCTATCAAACGCTGAAAAAGCCGGCAATTACCATGAAATGTCGTTATCCGCATATTATTCCGCCGCCGCCCAATTCTTGCATGGAGACGTTTTTCACGCCGCCGATCTCGCAAACAGATCCATTAAGCAATCGCTTGCCGCAGGCCGTCCTGATTGGGCGGATCGCTCGCGTTTTTTGGAAGGGCGTATAGAATTTGATCTTGGCCATTACCGGCAAGCCCACGATATTTTTGACGGTTTATTAAAGGAGCCATATGGCAGCATGACATGTGAAAAAGAAAACCTAATGGCGGCGTGGATTTACCGTTCAAAAATATATTTTGACAATCCAAACATACCTAAACCCGAACCTGCGAATCACGATGCTGATTTATTTGAAATTGAAGCGGCTTATCTTGCCGGAAATTATAAAAGAGCGGTTGAACTTTCATCTTCACATAACAATCCTTTTTTGGAAGAAAATTATCTTTATACCGAACAGGCGGACTGGCGCAGCGGTTTCGCCCAATGCGAACATCTGTATTTTACCCACGGTGAAATTCAAAGCAGAATGATTTCACTTTTTCATTCCCTAGCCTTAAGCCGCCTGTCACACGACGGATGCGAAGAGGCTCTTCATGAAATGCAAAATATTCTCCGCGATGAAAAACTCTGCGAAATGGACCCTTGGGACGCTTTTTATTTTTACGCGAAGTACCGTATTCTTGTGCAAGCGGAAGCCAGTCTAGTAGACATGAGCACCGCCGTCAGCATGGCATTTAAGCGCCTACAACGCCGCGCCGGCCGGATAGACGACAACGAAACCCGCCGCCAATACCTGAATGGCTCCCGCTGGAACCGCGAATTAAGCATGGCAGCGAAAGAATTTAAGCTGATTTAGCAATTAGCAATGAGCAATTAGGAATGAGCAATTAGCAATTAGCAGTTAGCAATTAGCAGTTAGCAATTAGTAATGAGGAATTAGCAATTAGGAATGAGCAATTAGCAATTAGGAATGAGTAATTAGCAATTAGCTTAAAAATCCTTTTAAAGACAAGGAATTTTACCTTACTTGACACTTTTTTATAAAAGTGATAAACAGAGAAAAGCCGCTTTTAGGCGGCAGTGTTGTTAAGGCGGCATAGCTCAGTTGGTAGAGCAAACGGCTCATATCCGTTGGGTCATAGGTCCGAGTCCTATTGCCGCTAAAACACAAAACCACGGAGGGTAGGATAGCGGCTATTCCGCCTGGTTTGGGACCAGGATGTCGGGGGTTCAAATCCCCCCCTTCCGATAAATTTATCAGTAATTGAAAAATAAATTATTATTGAAAAATTCTTTAAAACTAAAAGATCGGGGGATTTGAACCGTAGCGTTCCGTGAAAAATTCCAAGGCGCAAGCCTTGCCAGAAAAATTCCGGCGCATGGACGCGCCGGGGAACGCGCAGGCGGGGGTTCCAGTCGCTGACAGGATGTCGGCGACTGGAACCCCAAATCCCCCCTTCCGACAAGAGTGATTGTTTTTTATTGAGAAAATATACATATAATAAATTAGATGCTATTCTTCTTGAAATTTTGTTTGAAAATATTATTGAAAAGACTATTGACAATATGATGTTTTTTTGAAAATATGGGATATTGGGGGAATTGTATGAAGAAATATATTTTTATAGTTTTTTTCTTTAGTATCACATTTTCATTGTCTGCATTTGATCGCTCATTAAATGGAAGTTGGGGACTTATTACAGATGGAGAGAAAATTGAATTTATAAGGTTTAATAATAATGAAGTAATAATTATTAATACATTGTTTCGTGCTACTGATTATAAGGAAATTGATGATACTATTTATATTGATGATTTTGAAGGTGATTCTGTTATAATACAGTATTATCGTCTATCACCGACAAAATTGTTATTTATTATGTGGAATACGGATAATATTACGCAATCAATAAGTTTAATATTATCAAAATTAGGATGAAAAATAGTATAATTTTATATAGATAAATATATGAAGCATTGCCTTATTTCCTCCCTTCCCTCCATATAAGATTATAATTAAATGTATCGTTTAATATGGCCATTTTTCTTCT
Organism: Treponema sp. R80B11-R83G3; assembly: GCF_054786115.1. NCBI lineage: Bacteria > Pseudomonadati > Spirochaetota > Spirochaetia > Treponematales > Treponemataceae > Treponema > Treponema sp. R80B11-R83G3. Next base: position 23,670 of record NZ_BDHF01000030.1, read on the forward strand.
ATAATAATTATTACCAATTCAGGAGGGTTAAATATTCTAGGAAGTAATGGGCTAATGGAAAGCCCCCTGCTTATAATATGCGTTGTATTTCCATGAATATAAATTCCGCCGCCATATTTTGGGAAAAACCCTTGATTGGGCGCGTATAATCCATTAATCATATTAGGAATTATAACTTGCCCTCCGTGCGTATGTCCTGATAAAATTAAATCAAATGAGTATTTTTTATAATCTTCAATCAGTTCGGGGCGATGCGCTATTAATATTTTATATAATTGTATTTTATCTAATTCCCTAAACGCGCTTTCCATACTTTCCTTTTGATTATAATTAGGCGTTTCATATTTTTTCTTATAAGGGTCATCTATTCCCGCAATAACTATTTCAGTGTTATTTATTTCAATTATTGTATAGTTATCTGATAAAATAATTACCCCATAAGACGCAAGTACTTCCCTGATTTTCCGTATATTACGGCTCATATATTCATGATTGCCGGTAACATAAAAAATAGGCGCAATTCCGGAAATTCCCGCTAATAATAATTTTGTTCCGGCCATTGGGGCAACATCGTCAAAAATATCACCGGATAATACTATTAAATCGGGATTAATCTCCTTAACTTTATTGATTAGTATGCTTTGATCTTTTCCATGAATCGTACTATGTAAGTCGGAGATTAAGACAATTTTTAAGCTCTTCTGTTCTTCCAATAGGGGCGTTTCTACCTGATAAGTCTTTGTAGATATTGTGGTACACGAAGTAATTAAATAAATAATTACAATCATCAAAAGAATAAATATTTTTTTTATGTATGATATTTTCATATATTTATTTTAAAATATTTTACATAATTTTGTCAATAAACATTGCACATAACAACAGATTTACCGCCATTTCTTTACGCTGTTTAAATATTCAATAACCCTTAACCCGTCAACCGCTCCTGATACAGGCGCGTGACGCGGGTCTTTAACGCAAGAGAGCGCGTCTTTTAACATATTGGCGAAGTAACCGGTCTGCCCTGAAAAAACTTCGCCAGTATTTTTAAGGGAGCGGAATTTTTCGGCGTAGGGGCTTGGGACGCTTTCCATGACTTCAAATACGCCGTTACCGACGCGTAATCTGCCCTTTTCGCAGGAAAAATCAATCTCAAAAACTAAATGATCGCGTCCTGCGCCTATTTCCAGTAACAGGGGGATAGGAGGCTCTTTTTCCCTGTTTAGCGAACCTTCAAGCCATGCGGTTCCATTTCGTGAAGTCAGTTTCGCGCCCCAACTTCGGCGGTGTTTCAATATGGTGTCCGTAAGGAACATTATCGCGTCAGCAAGGTGGGTTCCGTCATGCCAAAGCGCGTCTACAAGGCGGGTAGTTTTTCCCATGTAAAGAACGGCGCGGACGCATAAAAGCGTTCCCAATTTTCCCTCTTTAAGAATTTCTTTTGCGCGGATATAATCTTGCGAGTAACGCCGTTCATGGTTTGTGATGATAATTGGAGCGCCTCTTTGCGCAAGACGCGCTATTTTCCGCGCTTTTCCAATATTATCCGCAAGCGGCTTTTCACAGATTACTACAGGAACTTGCATTTCTGCGGCAAGACGGCAGTAATAATAGTGGCTGTCTGGGTGCGTGGCAATTACTAGGATTTGCGGCTTGTGGATACTAAGCATTTGCGGCGCGTCCGCAAAGACGGGAACCTGCCATTTTTCGGCAAAAGACGCGCGTCTTTCTTCATTTGTGTCGCAGCCAGCGGCAAGAGCGAGGTCTCCATTAGCGGAAATTGCCCCCGCGTGGGTGCATGGCTTTTCACGTAACGCGTCTTCTTCAAGCAGGGAGGCTATCCGCCCAAGCCCGACAATGACTGCTTTTATTTTTTCCATAAGATCAATTTTCAGCCTTAATTTTTTTATCGTGCCTTGAGTTCAGGACGGAGTACATTACGGGGGTAACAAAGATCGTCATAAACGTGCTTACGATAAGGCCTCCGACAAATGTTTTCCCAATCGGCTGAATGGTATCCGCGCCGGCTCCAGGGAAAAACGCGATTGGGGCCATTCCAAGGATTGTTGTAAGGCTTGTCATTAAAATCGGGCGCAAACGCCTTCTTCCGGCTTCCAGACACGCTTCGCGCACTTTCATGCCGCGGGCGCGCAGCGTGTTTGTGTAATCTACTAAAACAATTCCGTTATTTACGACAACTCCGACAAGGGCGATAATGCCGACAACGGAGAACATCGTCATCGCCTGTCCGCCTAACTTGTAAATCCATATAACTCCGATAAACAACAGCGGTATCGAAAAGAAAATAATTAGCGGATCGACAAAAGATTCAAACTGGCTCGCCATGACTCCAAAAACTAAAAAGATAGCGACGGCCACTATTAGCACATAACGAGACGTATAAGATTGAATATCGTTCGCTTCCCCAAGGAAACGCACCGTCACGCCCTCCCTCTGAACAAGCCGCTGATTTACCGTTTCTATAAGGAGTTTTTGCATATCGGTAGCGGCGATTCCAGGCCCTAGTCCCCCCGTTATGCGAATAACGCGCTCTTGTTTTTCGCGCCGTATTGAAGAAGGCGCCCTTCCTTCGTTTATTCTTGCCACGTTGGAAAGCGACACCCGCGCCCCGCTTCGGCTGATTACGGAAATCGCGTCAAGATTTGGAAAGCCTTGCCTGTCTTCGTTTCTTAAACGCACTTGTACGTCTATAAGCCGCCGGCCATTGCTCATTGTGGTTGCGGCATATCCGTCCATTGCCGTTAGGATTTCGGACGCTATTGCGGAAATAGACAAACCAAAACTTGACGCGCGGTCGCGGTCAATCTCTATCTGCAACTGCGGGGCGCCTTCATCGACATTTACTGTAGGATTTTCTATATCAGGCAGATAATTCATAATAATATGTTGAATATCCTGGGCAGTATCCATTAACAGCGCGTAATTTTTTGAGCTGACGGCAATTTCAATTGGAGAGGTGCTTCCTATGCCGCGCCCAGCCCTAAAACTTATCCGCGTTCCGGGAATTGAATTAAGGTAGGGGGTAAGTTTTTTCATAATCGTATCGGGCGTGTCTATTTGCCTTGCGGGAGGGGGAAGCGTGATCTGTATCGACCCCTGGTTATTTCCGCTTCGAGTCGCCGTCAGGACAAGGTTATTGTAACCTTTCACCTCACGCTTGACAATATCCTCAATGTCGAATAACACTTTTTCAGTAACGTCAATGGCGGTTCCACGGGGCATCATGACGTTGAGCGTTACATTGTCGTCGGTGCGCATACGGACATACATATTCATTCCAATTCCGCTGAATTGAAAAAGCGAAAAGACAAGAATAAGAACGACAAGAGCGATAATTATAAGCCTGTGTGAGAGGCAGTAATCAAGGGCAATGCGGTAATTTTTTTCCATAAACAGCAGGGCAGATTCAATTTTCTCGTCTATTATACTCAATATTTTGTTTTTTATCGGTTTTTGTATCCGTGTTTCAATCTTTAAAATGGAACCTGAAAGGCTTGGAACGAGGGTAACCGCGACAACAATAGAAACAGTCAATGTTATTACCACCGTAAAAATAAGATCGTTGAACATAAGCCCCATTTCTTTAAGGTCATTTTTATAAATGATAAGCGGGACAAATACGCATAGGGTAGTGGCGGTCGAGGCTGTTATGGCGCGTAACATCTCTCTGCTTCCCAAAATCGCTGCGACTGATGACTTGGCCCCGCGCTCACGGTAATTATGGATATTTTCAAGAATAACGATGGAAGCGTCAAGCGTCATGCCCATGCCCATAATAAGCCCTGTCATTGTCATAAGGTTCAATGTAAAGCCGAAAATTGACATTGACATAAGGGTGAGCAGCATGGAAATGGGAATTGAAAGCCCTATGATTATAGTCGCCTTTATGTTACGCAAAAATAAAAGAAGTATGAACATGGCAAGAACGCCGCCTTGAATGGCGTTATTATAAACTTGGCTCATTGTGGCGCGAATCATCGTCGTGTTATCTGAAAGAACCGCAAGCGTTATGCCCTGCGGAAGAGTGGCGTTAATCTCGGCAAGCGCGGCCTGTACCCTGTCGGACACTTTTACCTGATTACTGCCGCTTTCGCTCGTTACCTGAATATAAACTCCGCTCTGTCCGTTTACGCTAACCCTTGACGCGTTGTCATTGTAACCCATAAAAACGTCGGCTACGTCTTCAACGCGGATAATCTGATAACGGGCTGTTTGTCCCGTTCCCGAAATTGGCACGGATTTTACCGCCAGCCTTTTTATCTGATCGACGCTGACCAATTCTTCCTGAGTCATAATTTGGTACTCGCGAGTGCCGCGCCTTAAATTGCCGCCTGAAGAAAGCACGTTTTGCCCATTTAACGAAGTTGAGATGTCATTTAACGTAAGGTTAAAAGCCGCAAGCCTGTTAAGCGAAACTTCTACTTTTACAATCTGCGTAGTGCCGCCTGTTACTTCAGCAGCCGCTACGCCCTCGATTCTTTCTATACTGGACTGGATTTCATCTTCCGCAAAAATACGCAGTTGATCCGGCGGATAATTTCCCCTTACGATTAGGCGCATAATCGGCAGAGTGCTCATGTCAAAACGGCGCACAGTAGGGGTTTGAACCCCGTCAGGCAGCGAATTGACAAGCCTGTTAAGAAGTATTTGCGCGTCGTTAGCCGCTTTATCCATGTTTGTCCCATAAGCGAATTCCAAATTGATAAAACTCGCTTCAAACTGTGAATTGCTTGTCATATTGACAAGCCCCCTTGATGAAGATAGGGAGCGCTCGAGCCGTTCCGTAACATTGCGTTCAATATCTTGCGGCCCCGCGCCGGGGAAACGGGTATATATGGAAAGAACGGGACTCGCTATGGAAGGGTAGAGGTCAAGCGCTAGATTTGCGAGTAACGTAAAGGCTATTCCGATGGTAAGGGCGAACAGTATCACGACTGTTACGGGACGTTTTACCGAATATTCACTTATTGTCATATAACCCCCGTTATTCCGTAATTCTTACAAGATCGCCGTCTGAAAGAAAATTCTGCCCCGCGCTTACGACATTTTCCCCCATGCTCAAGCCGCCTAATATTTCAAAAAAGTCTTCGTTATCAATACCCAATGTTACTTCGCGCCGCCTCGCTATATTGTTTTCGTCTACTGTAAAAACAATCCATGAACCGTAGGTATTTATGACGGAAGTTCTTTGAATAACGGGAACATCGACTTTACGGCTTGTAATTAGGCTGATAGTGGCGAACATTCCCGCTTTTATTCGCGGATCGGGAGCCAGAAACCGCAGGCGTATTCTTAACGTTCTGCTTGCGGGGTCAATTACCGGATTAATTTCAATAACTTCGGCGTTAAATGTCTCGCCGCTTATAGCTTCAAGCCAAAGCTGGGCGCGCATTCCCTGCCTGACTGAAGAGACAAACCTCTCCGGCACAAAAGTTTCAACTAACAACGATGACAAATCTCCGACCGTGTAAACGGGAGACTGGGTTGTAAGCGTGTCGCCTATGCTGTAGGGAGCCTGTAAAATGGTTCCCGAAACGGTAGAAACAACAGGGCTTCGCGAATAAACTTCTCCCGGTCTTGAAGGGTCTACCATCGCGACAATCTGCCCGCTTGAAACCCTGTCACCAATGCCAAGCCTTGTATCGACGAGTTTTCCGCCGACTGTGGGGTAGATGGTCACCTGGTTACGCGCTAAGATTTCGCCGTTTATGATAACGCTTTTTTCGATAGTGCCGGCGGAAATAGGGGTAACGCGGACAGTAGTAGCGTTACGTGAAGACCCGCTCCCCGGATTGCCGCTGGAGTTGCCGGCGCTGCTAGCGCTGCTAGCGCTTACAGAACTGCCCGTTCCCTGCGCCTGAGCGGAAGTTTTTGCCTTTAACGGAACAAGAAATTTAAGCGCGATAAGGACGGCAAACAACGCGATAAGCGAAATAATAGCAATGGTGATTATTTTAGATTTTTTCACTTGACACTCCATAAGTTTGAATAAGATTTTTCCAGTCGATATTCAGGGCTGATGAAAGATCCAGAATCATATTAAAATATGAAAGCTCCGTTTGCAATAAACGCTGTCTCGCGTTTGCCATATTGTTGCGCGCGTCCTGTAATGTTAAAGATTCAACCGTTCCGTTATTAAACCCCCGTTCCGTTAGCTGATAACTTCTCTGAGACGCGGTAAGGCTTTGGCGTGCGATTAGTATGCTGTCCCATGAATTGCGTAATAGGGCGCATAGCGAGCGCACTTGAGTTTTTGCGGAATTTTCCGCAGATGCAAGGTCAAGTTTTGCTTTTTCTATAGAGTCAGACGCTTTTGATACAGCCTGATCTTTTGCCGTCCCGGGAATCCACGGGTCAATCGGTATGCTAAGACGGGCGGTAGCACTTAAGGTGTCAGAAAACGGATCAAAGTTAGAACTGCCCCATTCCACCGATAAATTTAAAGAAGGGGCTTTAGATTGCAATAATGTTTGCTTTTGCGCTAATGACAGCCTTTCAATTTCCTGATTCGCCCTTATAATGTCGGGCCGCTTTGGAAGATACTCATTTATAAGCGGTTCCGCGTCCGCTTCAATCTTTACGATTTTAACTTCACCTAACAGTATTGTGTCTTCATCGGACAATCCAAGAGTGGCTAGAAAATCCGACATATTGTTTTTGTGCGCGATTTTTGCCGCGCTTAAATTGTACCGCGCGTTTTCCAGCGTAAGACTGCTCTGTATAAGGGAAAGCTCCCCTACAAGCCCGTTCCTGAATGAAACCTCGCTTCTTGCGTACTGCCTTTGCGCAAGATTAAATATTTCTTCAAGAAGCAGAAGGTTGTTTCTTTCGGCGACAAGCGAAAAAAACAATTTGGTAATTTGAATTGATAGTTGATTTTTCGCATCCTCATATTTTAATATATTCCCCTGATGAGCCAATTTAATATTTTTCAGCGCGTAAGGGATTCCCACATTCAAGCCAAGGCTGACGCCAAGGCCGACGCTGTAATTAAAACCCGAGCCGGAAGGGACAACCTCGCCTAAAAGATTGTTTCTGTACCCTGCGCTTGCGTTTGCGCTAATCGATGGAAAAATTTCCGACCAAAGATTTTTTTCCGAATAGCCGCTTGCAGTAAGATCAATCTCAGTCTTTTTCAATGAAAGATTGTTTTCCAGCGCAAGATTAACGGCGTCTTCAAGCCCCAACTCAACAGCCTGTGCGGGTATGTAAAAGAGGAAAAAAGTAAAAAAAAGATAAATTATGGGCAGAACAGACGACTTCAGACGCGAAAACCTCCTCAGAAGAATTAACCACGAACCACACGAACATCACGAACTTTTTGTCCGTATCTTGTTGTTGTTCGTGTTGGTTCGTGTGGTTCGTGGTAGAAACTTTTCTTTTTGGTCCACCTCCAGACCTGTGTATTATTATAATCTAAATAAGAAAGTAATAAAAGACGTTAAAGGTTACATTTCTGGCAAGTGTTTCCAGTAGCGTTTGGGCATGAATTGCCGCTGTAAATCGGTGTTTTTGCGGTCTTCGTTGTTAATTGTTTTGTGGTAGTGCTTCCAAAGCTCTTCCCATTCGTCGTTTTCGGCGCATGGAATGCCTTCAATGGATTCTTCTAAAATGTCGATTTTTGCCTTATCTCCCGGCTTGCGTCCAAGGCGCAAACTTCTCTTTTCATCAATAATTGCCCAGGGGGTATCTCCAAAACGGGCGGTAAAAAACTCTCCAAGGCAGGGAAGGACAAAATGATCAGTATCGCATTTTGCAACGTACTGTCCGTCTTCATTCACGGAAAACCGCAAAAGCCCCATCATCCTGTGAACTTCAATCTGTACTCTGTTTGCCGTGGTTAGCACTGTTAACACATCGGCGTTTGCGCGGTTATTCGCCGCTCTTTCCGCCGCGCGGCGTTTGTCATCCGTACCGTTAAAATTTTGCGCGGCGGATAAAATTCCTTTGCCAAAGGAGATTATTTCTTTTTCTATGGGAAGCTCGCTGATCCACGCCATAATAATGCCGTTAAAAGCGTTAGCTGACAATTCAAAGAGGTTTCGCGCTGTTTCTTCCAACTGCGAAACATTAAATTCATTGGAAAAATAAAAAGTGACAAAATCAATGTCCGCTTTATTAAGCCGCTGTGTCTGTTCATTTGCGGTAAGCTCAAGTAATTTTTCTTCACTGAAAACATAAGGCGCGCCGCTTATATTGGAAAAAACTTTAGCAAGGCTCATTCTCATATTAAAACTCGAAAAGCGGCAGTTGAAGCCCCTCGCCGTCAGCGTCTGAGAGCAGGCGGCGGATACGGGCGGGATCGTCAGGTTTGTCGATATACGCGCCGCCTGCGGATAAAAAATAACGGGCGCGTTTTAAAGTCGCCCCCATCCTGTGAAGGTTTTCTATTGTCAAAGCGCGGGAACGCCGGCTTTCTATTATACGCCGCGCCGTTTTAGCGCCGATGCCGGGAATGCGCAGCAAGGTTTCGTAATCGGCGCTGTTTATTTCAATTGGGAAAAAATCCAAATTTTTTAACGCCCACGCGGTTTTAGGGTCGATATGCGCGTCAAGGAAAGGCTGGTCTTCAGTTAAAATTTCCTTGGCTTCAAAATGGTAAAAGCGTAAAAGCCAGTCCGCCTGATACAAGCGGTGTTCCCTTACAAGCGGCGGGCCGGAAGTTTCAGGAAGGCGCGGGTCAAAAATATTTTCTTTATTCGCGTAACTGCCCGGATGAATAAACGCCGAATAGTACACACGCTTTAATGAAAATTTATTATAGAGCGAACTTGTCAAATTGATGATCTGCCTGTCGTCCTCGTTTGTAGCGCCGACAATAAGTTGAGTGCTTTGACCTGCCGGAGCGAATTGAATATCCGATGTTTTTCCCTGCGGAAGAAATTTGCTTTTATGTTTAGCCTCTTCCATTTCACTGCTTAAACAGGAGAAATCATTCATCGCTCCGATAATCGCTTTTTTTGATTTTTCAGGCGCGAGGCATTGAAGGCTTTTTTCAGTTGGAAGCTCGATATTGACGCTTAACCTGTCGGCCCACTTTCCCGCCTCGCGGATCATTTTATCGCCCGTGCCGGGAATTAATTTTAAGTGGATATAGCCGCCAAAGCCCATTTCCGTCCTGAGAGTTTTCGCGGTATCGGTCAGTTTTTCCATTACGATGTCGGGGTCGGCGAAAATTCCCGACGACAGAAAAAGCCCTTCGATATAGTTGCGTTTATAAAATTCGCAAGTTAATTCAGCTAACTCCCTGACTGTAAAACTTGCCCTTTTAATGTCGGCGGAAGCGCGGTTGACGCAGTACGCGCAGTCGTATTTGCAAACATTGGAAAACAAAACCTTTAGCAAACTGACGCAGCGCCCGTCCCCAGTCCAACTGTGGCATACTCCCATAGGCAGGCTGGTACCGAACTTTTTCCCGCCCTTGCCGGTAAAGCCGCTGCTTCCCGAAGTGGCGCAGGACGCGTCGTACTTTGCAGCGCCTGAGAGAACTGAAATTTTTTCGTGCAGGTCCTGAGCCATATAAAGACTATACAGGTGTTTAGGATTGTTGTCAAGGGGGAAGAAGAGAAGAATTTTACCACGAACCACACGAACACCGCGAACCTTTAGTTTCATATCTAGTCGCTGTTCGTGTAGATTCAAAAATTGGAAAATTCCCAAAAAAAGCGTTGACAAATAATTATAAATGATATAATGTAGATATTAAATATAAGTGATCCTGACACTGAGACTAAGAGCGTTTTTATTAACGCGATTACTCAAAGTAAAAGGCGTTATGTCTCATGTCATGAGATTAGTGCGCCTTTTCAGGCGCTTTTTTTATGTTAAGGAGGTATGAGACATGGAAAGCAGAGTCGCAATAATAGCGATAATTGTTGAAAACACGGAGAGCGCTGAAAAACTTAACGGAATATTGCATGAATACGCGCAGTACCTAATAGGGCGAATGGGCATTCCCTATCACAAAAAAAATGTAAACATCATCAGCGTTGCCATTGACGCGCCGCAAGATACAATCAGCGCTATTTCGGGGAAAATCGGCAGGCTTGACGGAGTGAGCGCGCAAGTAGTGTATTCAAAATGAAGTGATTGTTATGTATAACGCCGCTTCGATGAGCGCCGATGAATTTATTTGCCATGAGGAAATTAAGGCTACTGTTGATTGGGTAGGGGAAAACAAACACAACGGGAATTTAATTCGCCAGCTAATGCAAAAAGCGTCTGAAAACAAGGGATTAAACCACCGCGAGGCGGCTCTTGTTTTGGAAGCGGGCGATAAAGACGAAATTTTCCGTCTTGCGAGGCGGATAAAAGAGGCGTTTTACGGGAACAGAATAGTTCTTTTCGCGCCGTTGTACCTTTCCAATTATTGCGTAAATGGCTGTTTGTACTGCCCTTATCATTCTCAAAACAAAACGATGGCGCGAAAAAAACTTTCACAGGACGAAATCCGCAGGGAGGCGATTGCTTTACAGGATATGGGGCATAAACGCCTTGCCATAGAATCGGGAGAAGACCCGGTTAATAACCCCATTGAATATATCGTCGAGTCAATAGAAACGATATACGGCATAAAGCATAAAAACGGCTCGATACGCCGCTTGAATGTGAATATTGCCGCCACAACAACAGATAATTATAAACTGCTTAAAGACGCGGGTATCGGAACATATATTCTGTTTCAGGAAACATATAACAGGGAAAGGTATAAAGAACTGCACCCGTCAGGTCCAAAATCTGATTATAACTGGCACACCGAAGCTATGGACAGGGCAATGCAAGGCGGAATAGACGATGTGGGACTGGGAGTTTTATTCGGTCTTGGCCAGTATCTTTACGATTTTATAGCGATACTTATGCACGCCGAACATTTGGAAGCGGCGCAAGGCGTAGGCCCCCATACCATAAGCGTTCCGCGCATACGCGCCGCCGAGGGAATAAACCCCGGTTCCTTCAGACACGGCATAGATGACGATACTTTTGCAAGGATCGCCGCGTGTCTGCGGATCAGCGTCCCCTATACGGGAATTATTGTCTCAACAAGGGAAAGCGAAGAATGCAGGAAAAAAGTTTTGGAACTTGGAGTATCCCAAATCAGCGGCGGTTCGCGCACCAGCGTCGGCGGTTATGAAAAAGAGGAAGAGGGTAACACAAAACAATTTAAAGTCAACGATAACCGCCCTCTTGACGAAGTGGTAAACTGGCTTATAAAAGATAAATTTATACCCAGTTTTTGTACGGCTTGCTACCGCGAAGGGCGCACCGGCGACCGCTTTATGTCGCTTTGCAAATCAGGACAGATACAAAACTGCTGTCTGCCCAACGCGCTTATGACTTTGCAGGAGTACCTGATTGATTACGCTGCAAGCGGCACAAGAGACGCCGGGGAAGAATTAATAAAGAGCGAGATTGAAAATATACCGAATGAAAAAATGCGCAAGCTTGTTGTTAATCATTTGGAAGAAATTAAACGGGGAAGAAGGGATTTTAGAGTATGAGTTTAACAATTTGTTCAGAACAAACAAGGAAAGAAGGTTTACAGCTTATAACCGCCTCGGACAAAGGCGATATTGAAGCCGTAAAATCATTACTCAAGAAGGATGTTTATATCCACGCGCAGGACAGGGAAGGCAGATGCGCCCTTGTGGCCGCCGCTTACAAAAATAATCTTGAAATTGCCGATTTGCTGATTGCCGCCGGCGCGGATGTTAACATGAAAGACGATACCCTGCAAAGCGCCTATTTAATTTCAACCTCCGATGGATATACGGAGTTACTGAAGAAAACTCTCAAAGCCGGAGCGGATGTCTACAGTACGGACAGTTACAACGGAACAGGGCTTATCCGCGCCGCCGACCGAGGTCATGTTGAAATAATAAGAGAACTTTTAAAAACGGACATCCGCGTTAATCATATTAACAGGATTGGGTGGACGGCGTTACTTGAGGCAATCATATTGGGAGACGGAGGAAAGCGGCATACTGAGGTTGTGCGTCTTTTGGTTGATTCCGGCGCGGATGTTAATTTGCCGGATAAAGACGGAGTCACTCCGTTGGCGCACGCTAAAAATAAAAGTTTTACCGGCATTATTAAGATATTGGAAAATTCAGGGGCAAAGAGTTTACTCTCCTCTTAAATCCGCTCCGTATATTTCCGTATAAGTTAATTTTCCGCTAATACGCTGCGATCTCATCAAACTAATCCGGTTTACGGGATAGACAATTTCCTGTTTGGGGATAACAATAGGCAGTTCATGTTTTATTTCCCTGCCAAGAGTAATGTGCGGGTTAAAAGGCCTGTTGTCAAATTGTACGCCCTTAGAAATTAAATCATTCGTAATACGCCCTCTGATTGTTTTTAGAATGTCAAGACGCTTATCATTATTATCAGTCCCTATCCACCATAGTTCTTTATTACTGTGCTTAAAACAGCCTGCCGTGGTGAAAGTTAGCGTAAATGGCGCGGTGGACTGCATAAGCGATTTTTCAATCGCGGAAGTTAAAAGCGGTATTGTCTCATCGGGAGTCTCGCCGATAAAGACAAGCGTTAGGTGAATATTTTCTGGCAGTGAAAAATTTCCTTTTATTGACAGACCTTTAATTTTTTCCTGTACATGGAGAATCTGTTTTTTTACTTTTTCATCACAGTTTACCGATATAAAAAGTCTTTGCATACCGTTTTCTCCTTAAAGGCTTTTTTCGCGTTGCGGCAGTATTGTTAAATATACCCCCGCGAGAACCAGCGCCGCTCCCGCCCCTTGAAGAAGTGTAAGCCTTTCATGCAGGACGATGAATCCTGAAATTACCGTTACTACCGGAATTAAATTGATAAACACGGACGTTGTAGACACTCCCAGCACTTCCATCGCGTGTGCGTAGAGCCAGTACCCGATAGCGGAACAGCCAAGAGCCAGAAATAGCACATGAAGCATAACAGGCAATGTGGGATGTCCCCAGTTTTTGTATTCCAGCATGGCAAATGGAAGCAGTCCCAAAAAGCCGAAAAAATTTTGCCAGAATACGATGTAGAGGCGGGGGCGTTTTCTGTCGAATAGTGGCCGTGTAAGCAGGCTGTAGAAAACCCAGCACAACGCCGCTCCCCCCATGTAAACATAACCGGATATGCTCCCAGAAATAGAAAAAGAAACTCCCGCGACAAACGCGACTCCGGCGATAGAAATAAACGCCCCCAACCACGATTGCCAGCCAAGACTCGGCGTGTTATCATTTGGCACATTGTCAAACTTATTACTGTCCGTGTTTTTTGTTTTTAATGATAATTTTGCCACGAGCCAATCGGCGATCATTGTAAGCACGGGAATTGCCGCCGTGATAATGGAAGCCTCCGATGCCGTAACCCGCATCACGCCGTTGTTTTCAAAGAAGAAATAAAAAGTAACCCCCGCCAAACCTGAGCCTATTAATAATGGCATATCCGATTTAAGCGTCTTGTTTGAGCTTTGCCACCCTGAGGAAAATCGGTACATTAAAAAAAGCACCGCAATGGCGATGGCGAAACGCACGGCTCCCAGCGTCATGGGCGGAAAAACCGGCAGAGATTCTTTAATGGAAATAAATGAAAATCCCCATAATAAAACGCAGGCTATTATGGAAAGGATCGCGGGCTTCCTACTCAATATTACACCCTTAAATTTTTTTTCCCCGAAAAGGATTCACAGGTACTTGGTTCCATTATATCCCGGAGCAGGCGGGTGTTGTCTACCACTGTTAAGCCCCGTGCGCGTGATTAGTTGTTGGGTTAATATGTATGCCTTTTAAAACCACGGAAATCAATTTTTGTTTTTTACAACGAACCACACGAACAGGGAGCGAACCGAGGGATTTGAGCATTCCACCGATAAGCACGTAAAAGGAAGTGGAATTAAGGGTTTTTGTCCGTTATCTTATCGTAAACTATGTCTCTGGTTTTCGTACAAAAACCTCTGCTCTCTCTTTATTTCTACTAAACGCATATTTATAGTAAATTTCATCGCTCTCGCTTCGCTCCCTGTTCGTGTGGTTCGTGGTTGAAAATTGATTTCCGTGCTTTTAAAATGTTTAGACTGGAAATTCAGGAAATTTTACGGTATTATTTTTATATGAAAACTATATCCAAAACAACTATATTCTGCGTGCTCCTTCTTGTCTGCGCTTCTTTAGGTAATGCTCAAACAAAAGGGAAACAACAAACTGCGGCGCAAAAACAAAACGATACTGAAATGGTAAACCTGAACACTGCCGTCGGAGATTTTTCAACATACATTGCCGGGCGACTTCCCAAAAACACGCTTACTGCGGTCGCTATTACAGATTCGCCGGTACAAAGGCTTGGCAATTATGTCGCCGATAAACTCACAGATTCGCTCTTAAACGGTTCTGGCATACGTCTGGTAAGCCGTCAGGATATTGACCGTGTTTTTTCCGAACAAAATATCCAAACCGGCAGTTTTAATGACGATACCACTGCAAAAATAGGCCATAATCTTGGGTGGCGCAGTATTATTTATGGAAGGATAGAACCGTTGCAGGAAGCCTACAGCCTTTCATTGCGGGCTGTGGACGTGGAAACAGGAGAACTGCGCGGAAGTAAAAGCTACATATTGGACGGCGGCGATCCTATTCTGATAAATCTTGTGAATCCCAACATAACGATAAAGAAGCTGACCGACAGGGAAGCGCTGTTACAGCCGTTTGACGGCAAACGGAACAACTTTACATTGAACGTTACCGCGAATAAATCCGTATATTACGACAGCGAGGAGTTATATATTACCCTGCGCTCAAGCGAAGACTGTTATTTTGTAATATACCATTTGGACATAGACAACAATATGCAGATCATCTATCCCAACTTTTGGGAGAAGGACAAGAATTTTCTTAAAGCCAATACCACAAGAGTCATCCCCGAAAACACCAGCTTCGCGCTTCACGCTCCCTACGGCGAGGAACGGCTTCTTGTATACGCGTCTGTCCGCCCTTTCAACATTCCCGAAGACCAGTACAGTTCAAAGCCCGTTACCAAAGACTACCTAGCGTCCCCGCAGGCTCTATGGCGAATTGAAAGCGGCGGCGGCGGCTCCAAAGCATTGTCAGTAGTCCCGAAAGGAGCGACCGCGCAGATCAGTTATACGATATTGCCTGGAAAATAGGGAACAATTAGCAATGAGCAATTAGCAATGAGCAGTTAGCAGTGAGCAATGAGCAATTAGCAATTAGCAGTGAGCAATTAGCAATGAGCAGTGAGCAATGAGCAATGAGCAATGAGCAGTGTTGTTGTTCGTTATTTTTGCGTATACCACACGAAGAGCGTGGAAACAACAAAATTGCTCATTGCTAATTTTTAATTGCTCATTAATAATTGCTCACTGCTCACTGCTCACTGTTTACTTCGTCTCCGCCACCACAAAATCCCTGTAGCCCGGCGGCGCAAGGTAATAGGGGTGTTGCACGTCCTTCATTCCCGGTACTGTCTTCTTCACGTAGTCGCCCAATTCCTGTATGGTGATTTTACTGTTCTTGTCCGCGTCAGCCGCGCCTGAAAGCCCCTGTAACAATACGTGGGTGAACAAGCCCATCTTTGCGTTGTCCCATTCCCATGACTGCTCGGTCTTGCTTGATGACGTGAAGACCACAGGGGAATCGTCCTTTAGGCTGTTGATCAATGTCTCATTGTCCACGCTACCCATCTGTTTACCCTGCAACCCGCCTGAAAAACACGAGTCGATAAACACCAGCTTTTGACCGGGGAAGCGCAACACGTCCTGCAATTCGCTGTTGGGGATAATCCGCGACCTCTGCGGCGCCCCGTTTTGGTTAAACGTCATGTTTGTCGGCATGAAGAAAAAACTCCCCTGATCGTCCGTGCCTCCGTGGCCTGACAGGAACAGAATCATTACGTCGTTCTGTCCCGCGTCGCGTAGGAAGCCCATGCCGTCAATTATATTATCCCTGGTCGGTTCCTTATCGCCGCCGTCCGCGATGACAAGGCTTTTTACTGAAGCGTAGCGTTTGCCTTCCTGCGCCTTGAACGCGCTTACAATGCCCTTCGCGTCGTTTGCGGCGTATTTAAGGCTTGGTATCGAGTTATCCGCGTATTTGCTCACCCCGATGGAAAGTATGTACAGGTTGGGAAGGTTTTTCTGAGATGTCGAGTAACTTACTGTCGTAATGGCGCGGCCTTCGGAGTAGCCGTTAAACGCGAGGACTTCGATTGTGTTATCGCCCGGATCAAGAGGAACGTCCAGATTGAAACTAGTTTTCTTTTTATTTGCATTGCCGTCCGCCAGCACGGCGAGCTTTGCTATTGCCGTAACGCCCTTTGATCCAGCCGGAGTAACACCCAAATCGCGGGCCACTATCTTGCCGTTTACTTTCACGGTAAGGTACTGTATGCTCTGCACCCCGCCGTCCACTGAGACGGAAATGCTTGCACGTGTTGAGTTTGCGCTGGAGGGAGTTGAGATTGTTACCGAAGGTGGGGCGATGCTTGCGTCCTGCACGGTAGCGGTTGCGCCGGTTTGTTTAATTGCAGCAAGGTAGGCGTTTCTGTCGCCTGAAAGAGCAAGAGCGACAAGAGCGGGCTTGTAGAATGTAGCCCTGTATTGATCGATGCCGTAGACATTATTTGCCACACGGACATTGAGGTACTGGTCGCCGTTAGGCGATGCGTTGTAGTAGCCTTCGGGGGTGATGACTACCCATTCGCCGTCTTTGAAGGAAACGAACTGTACAATTTCTTTACCGGTGGCAACGTCCCAGATGCGGGTGGTAGTGTCATATGAGCCTGAAACAAGGGTTTTACCATCGGGGCTGAACGCTACGGACCACACACTAGATGAATGGCCCGACAGGGTGCGGAGCTCACGGCCTGTACCTGCGTCCCAGAGTTTTACCGTATTATCAGTTGAACCTGAAACAACGGTTTTACCGTCAGGTCTGAACGCTACGGAACCCACAAAACCTGAATGGCCCGACAAAGTGCGGAGCTCACGGCCCGTGCCTGCGTCCCAGAGTTTTACCGTCTTATCATCTGACCCTGAAACAACTGTTTTACCGTCGGGGCTGAACGCTACGGAATTCACATAACCTGTTGAATGGCCCGACAGGGTGCGGATCTCACGGCCCGTGCCTGCGTCCCAGAGTTTTACCGTAGCCCATGAACCTGAAACAAGAGTTTTACCGTCAGGGCTGAACGCTACGGAAGTCACAGAATGTTGTGGTGAATGGACTGGCAGGGTGAGGAGCTCACGGCCTGTGCCTGCGTCCCAGAGTTTTACCCTCCAATCCTTTGAACCTGAAACAATGGTTTTACCGTCGGGGCTGAACGCTACGGAACTCACATAATCTGAATTACCCGACAGGGTGCGGATCAAGCGGCCAGTACCTGCGTCCCAGAGTTTTACCGTCTTATCACCTGATCCTGAAACAACTGTTTTACCGTCTGGGCTGAACGCTACGGAACTCACATAATCTGAATGGCTCGACAGGGTGCGTATTGCACGGCCCGTGCCTGTGTCCCAGAGTTTTACCGTCTTATCATATGATCCTGAAACAACTGTTTTACCGTCAGGGCTGAACGCTACGGAAAACACACTATCTGAATGACCCGACAGGGTGCGGATTTCACGGCCAGTACCTGCGTCCCAGAGTTTTACCGTATTATCACCTGATCCTGAAACAACGGTTTTACCGTCAGGGCTGAACGCTGCGGAACCCACATAATTCGCATTATACGGCAGGGTGCGGATCTCGCGGCCTGTATCTGCGTCCCAGAGTTTTATCGTCTTATCATTTGACCCTGAAAAAAGAGTTTTACCGTCGGGGCTGAACGCTACGGATACCACAGCACTTGAATGACCCGACAGGGTGCGGATCTCACGGCCCGTGCCTGCGTCCCAGAGTTTTATAGTATTATCCCATGATCCTGAAACAACGGTTTTCCCGTCGGGGCTGAACGCTACAGAACACACAGTACTTGAATGACCCGACAGGGTGCGGATCTCACGGCCCGTGCCTGCGTCCCAGAGTTTTACCGTATTATCAACTGATCCTGAAACAACTGTTTTACCATCTGGGCTGAACGCTACGGAACGCACAGATAATGAATGACCCGACAGGGTACGGAGTTCACGGCCCATGCCCACATCCCAGAGTTTTACCGTCTTATCATCTGATCCTGAAACAACGGTTTTCCCGTCGGGGCTGAACGCTACGGAATAAACAGTTGATATATGCCCCAACTGCGGGAACACCGCCACGTCCTGCGCATTGAGCGCGGTAGCGGCACATAAGGCGCATAGCAGAAATAAAACTTTTTTTTGCATTATGAACTCCTTGAACAATTAGCAATGAGCAGTGAGCAATGTTATTGTTTGCTATCTTTGCGTATACCATCACGATGAGCTTAGAAACAACAAAATTGCTCACTGCTCATTGCTCACTACTCACTGTTAATTGATAATACCACAAGCGGAGATTTTCTGTCCAGAAACGGGGGAGAGTGGGGGTAGGGAGTTACAGTCCAGAGGGGAAATTGGAAAAAACATTGACGATGT
This sequence comes from Treponema sp. R80B11-R83G3, assembly GCF_054786115.1. NCBI lineage: Bacteria > Pseudomonadati > Spirochaetota > Spirochaetia > Treponematales > Treponemataceae > Treponema > Treponema sp. R80B11-R83G3. Next base: position 42,244 of record NZ_BDHF01000030.1, read on the forward strand.
TTCTTTTTTATATTATCATTTAATAGTGAGGGTTTTTAAAGGCAGAAGGTTTTCCAAGTTTGCAGAAAAAGAGGGTATAACGGACAATGAACTTAAAAATATTGTATACAATATTCTTGAGACCGGAAAAGCTGACGCAGACTTGGGAGGAGGAGTTTATAATGTCCGTTTAGCCCGTCAGGGGGAAGGAAAATCAGGCGGTTTTAGGGTTATCGTATTTTTTAAGAGTGGTGAGCGGACATTTTTTCATTATATTTTTGCAAAATCCGCCCGGAGCAATATCAGCCGGAAAGAACTCAAGTGGTTTAAGGAACTTGCTCGTGATGCCCTTTCAATGACCGATGAGCAGATTAATAAACGGCTGCAAGCAGGTACGTTATATGAAATATGAGGAGTAAATATGGAAAAGAAATATCAAAGTGACATAATGGAAGCAATACACGAGGAAGCCCAAGCGCTTTTTGAAGCTGGCGCAATAGATGAAAATCGTATGTCCGAATATGACCATGCCTGCCTCATTTCAAAACCAAACAAATCTTCCAAAGCTGTAAATCCTGACCTTCCGGCAAAAGGGATACAGCCGGTGACACAGTTGGCTTGACAGAATAAGGGAAACGTGGTATATTTATAAATGACAGGATCCCCCGCACATCCTAACAGTGTGTCCCATGGGGGAGCGTTTTTTTATGAAGCAGGTAAAACCATTTCTTTCATAATTATTTGCTTCATCCCGATTGAATTTAAAATTATTAAAAGAATACAGGAACTTGTCAAAAATATCATTTATACTATCGTTGTTTTGATTTGCTTTTTTATTAAATAACGGAAATATCAAAACCTCTACTTCTGTTCCATCTAATAATAATAAACAGGTTACTTGAGTGATCCAATTACGCTGTAGTATGCGTCTTTGGCATTACCGTACGAGTCAAATAAAAGCGGCAATCCGGCGGATCGCCAGCTTCTATTGTCAGTAACGCCCCAAAATGACACGCGTTCAATGATGTCGCTGAATTCCAGATATACTTTAAAGTATTGGCCGTATAGTTCCGCCTGTTTCTTTAACCCGTTAGTCCTTTTATCTCCTGTAATTAAATCTTGTTTTTTAGTCCCTTGACCGTATGATTCAAAATCCTGATAAGTTATTATCAAAACATCAAGCTCACTGACGGAAATTTTTACACCTAATGGCTTAAACAGGTTCAATGTGTTTTTTATCGCGCTTGCCGACACGTTAATATTGTGATGTTCCTGCATTCCTATGCCTTCAATAAGAAGCCGTGTTTCATTTGGGTACGCCGTTTTATAACGCCCATTCACTTCCTTTACCATATCGCGAATCAATGTCGCTTTGTCAACCTGATCGGTGTTGTAGTCGTTGTAATATAAAATCGCGACAGGATCCGCCAAACGGGCGGCAAGAAATCCTTCGTATACAAAATCCGATCCTATAGTTTTAAACCAGGGATTATTGGTCCGCATTGACGTTTTCCAGTCTGTAGAATAACCGCCGTCAGGAAAGGCTTCGTTAAGCACGTCCCATGAATATATTTTTCCGCGAAAATGCCCTGTTACGTCAGTGATATATTGCTTCATGTCTTCCAATGCGGTTGCAGGGCTGATATTTTGCTGCCATTGCGGAATCTGACTGTGCCAAAGAAGAGTGTGTCCTATAACTTTAAAACCGGACGCTATGGCGGCATCTACCATACGATCCGCAACAGTAAAATTGTAAGAACCTTTTTCTGTTGAAAGTTGGGCGGGTTTCATGTGGTTTTCCGCAGTAAGCGCGTTATAATGGCGGATAAGCGCCAAATTAGTTACCTCTGATGAAGATACGTCGGATGGATTAAAAATATTACCGAACATAAATCTCTCCGTAAAAAGATTCTTCATAGGAGGAAGAAAGGATATATGCATATTTTCGCCTTTTATATTATCATTTTTCTTTTCGTTCAAGTCTTTGCACCCGGTAAGCATCAACCCAAAAAATAATAATGCCAAGAGTTTTATTTTCATTTTAATTTCTCTAATACACGGATAACTTTATCAGCTTCATTTATCTGTACCGGCTACACGTCCTTAGGCCTTGTATCCTTCACCCTTACCGCTTTGCCCTCAGAAATAGGCAGGCTGCCGCTTTCGTGCAATTCCACCCTAGGGCTAATCGAGATTGACGCTTGAAGAGTATCCTTGATCTTTTCCTTAAGCGCGTTTAAGGGGCGGGTGTCGTCCATGAAAGTGTCGGCGCTTACTTCTGTTTTTACGGTCAGCCTGTCCAACGCGCCTTCTTTTTCTACGACGATAAGGTAGTTGTTGCCCACTTCCTTCATGCCCATAATCACTTCTTCAATCTGGCTTGGGAAGACGTTTACCCCGTTTATGATAAGCATATCGTCGCTTCTCCCCGTTATGCGATGGAGTCTGCGGTGGGTTCTTCCGCACTTGCACGGCTCCGTATAAAAAGAAGTAAGGTCTCTTGTGCGGTAACGCAAAATAGGAGTGGCTTCTCTGCAGAGGATTGTAAGGACAAGTTCGCCAATTTCGCCGTCTTTGACCGGCTCAAGAGTATCGGGATTTACAATCTCCGCGATGTATCCGTCTTCCCAGATGTGAAGCCCGGCCTTGCACTGACATTCAAAAGCGACGCCGGGGCCGTTCATTTCTGAAAGACCGTAAGAATTGTAAACGTCGATTTTTAATAGCGCCTCAATGCGCCGCCTTGTGTCCTCGGAGTAAGGCTCGGCTCCCGCAAACGCGCGTTTTAGGAAGAGGCTTTCCCGCGAAACGCCCGCTTCTTTCATCTTTGTTTCAAGGTGCAAAAGGAAACTGGGAGTCGCGTGGACCACGGTCGTCCCATAATCCTGCATCATTCTGAACTGACGAGCCGTGTTTCCCGCTCCAGCCGGTATCACAAGCATCCCTACTTCTTCACCGCCTTGGTGCAGGCCAAGTCCGCCAGTGAAAAGGCCGTAGGTTATCATGTTTTGAAACACGTCGCTTTCATTACAGCCAGTCCCATAGATGCATCTGGCCATATAATTCGCCCACTGTTTAATGTCATCTCTGCTGAAATAAATCGTCGTGGGCGTGCCTGTAGTCCCGCTTGAAGCGTGAAGGCGTATAACTTTTTCTTTTGGAATACTTAAAAATCCGTAAGGAAACCCGTCCCTTAAATCGTCTTTTGTAGTAAAAGGAATTTTGTTAAGATCATTAAGCGACTTAACGTCATCGGGGCTTTTTATCCCTGCTTTTGAAAGACGCTCCTTATAAAAAGGTGCCCGCAGAGCATAGCCAATCTCTGTTTTTAATTTTGCAAGTTGTAACTCTTCCAATGAAGAGCGCGGCATTTTTTCTATTTCCGGTTGCCAGTATTGAAAATCACTCATATTAAACTCCAGTTTCCTGACAGGCGGACTGTCCTAGTTTGAAGGCTTTTGCGTTTGCCTGGGCGGTCTTTTCGTCTTTTTTTGAAAAGACTTCGGTGATTGTTTTTTCTAGGCTTATTGCTTTTAATGGCAGAAAGCACGAAGCAGCTCCAACCATGACGGTATTTACGGCTTTTGCAAGCCCGGCTTCTTTCGCAAGAGCCGCCGTTTGAATAATCCGCCACTTTGGAAGTTTTTTTACCGTGGCATGAATACCGTTGATGTCGGGATAATCCGCGATATTATTAAAAGGTTCCGCAGCGGTAATAAGGATGCCGTCCGGTTTGAGATATGACACATAACGCAGGCTTTCAAGCGGCTCCATGGAAATTATTAAATCCGCGCCGCCCTTTGGCACAAGATCACCCGCTATTTTATTTTTTGCGATTCGCAAGGAAGCAAGAACCGCCCCTCCCCTTTGAGCCATGCCGTGCACTTCGCTCTGGCGCACCTCAAGACCTTCGCTGACCGCCGCTTGGGCAATAATGGAGGCGACGGAAAGGACTCCCTGTCCCCCGACTCCGGCTAAAATTACATCATACTTCATAAAGATATTATCGCTAAAAAAAGGAAAAAATACTAGTAGGGATGCTAGTATTTTAAATTTACTCAATATCCTTTCCGCAATGCGGACACTTTTTATTTTTTCTGTATATTTCTTCCATAAAGCCAGAACAAATTATGCCGCTGGGCAGGGCTATTATCATTATTCCAAGCAAAGAAATAATTGCGCCGCATATTTTTCCGACAATCGTTACAAGGTAAAAATCTCCGTACCAAACCGTAGTAATGGTGGAAATAGCCCACCATGTTGTTTCTATTATATCGGGAAATACGTCAGGCTGAGCAGGGCTTTCGGCATAGTACATTATTGTAGCCGAAATAAAAATCATAATAATTGTTAATACGATAGTAGAGATTAATTTTTCTTTTTCTTTCTTTAAAACTTTTCCAATAATGCTCATCGCTTCGCTGTATCTGCCTAATTTAAAAATCCTGAACATTCGCAGTATTCTTAATACTCTTAAAAACCGAAGATCGACCCCAACTATAAACGGAAGATAGAATGGCAATATCGCCGCCAAATCAATTAACGCCGCGAAAGAAAAAATAAATTTTAAATAATAAAACTTTGATTCTGGGTACAAAAAATTTGATGTCCATAATCTTAATAAATATTCAATTGTAAAAATAATGATTGAAAATATTTCAAAATAATAAAAGAATAATTGATAACGTTCATTTATGGAATTTATAGAGGCCGCCACAACGGCGAATATATTTAAGCAAATAAGAATAATAATTGATATGTCAAATATTTTACTGGCAATATCCCCTTCTTCGGCGGGTTCTATTATTTCAAATATGCGTTTTTTAATCATGCTCGATCTCCAATTAAATTATAACGCTGGAGCGCTGTTTACGGAAGCTCTAATTTTATTGATTTTTTTTATAGTCTTAATAATGCATTTATTCAGGTTCTTTTCAGTATCAGAAGTCCAAAATCTAAGAACAGTCCAACCGTTTTTTTTATAAAATTTATTTACCTCTATGTCTCTTGCGATATTACGTTTTATTTTCTTTTGCCAATAATCCGAATATGATGATAAAAGCGCTTCTTGTGATGGAAAATGTTTCTTTTTCCAATCGTTTCCATGCCAAAAATCACCGTCAATGAAAATTGCAATTTTATATTTTTTAATCGCGATATCGGGAGTCCCAAAAAGCCCCCTGACATTTTTCCGATACCTGATGCCCCACTTCCATAAAGCCTTACGAAAAAATATTTCCGGCTTTGTCTCAGTACTGCGGATATGCGACATACATTTATGGCGCTGTTCCGGGGTTAATCTGTCCACTTAAACGCCTGTTTCCATTTCATTAGGATTTGTTCTATAAATTGACAATTTCATCAAATACCAAATGAATAAACGTGTCAATATGCCGTTTTTCCCGCCTTTTTATCAAAAATTCACAAGTTTTGACTGGAAAAATTCAAAATTCTAAGATATATTTCTTCTATAAACGATATCTTCCATAAAAAATGCGCGGAAACTGAAAAAAGGGGTAAGTTATGAATGAGCAATTTTCAATTAGCAATGAGAAATTAACAATGAGCGAAGTTAGCGAGCGCAGCGGCTTGTCAAAACGCAGCGCACACAAACAACGACATTGCTCATTGCTCATTGCTAATTGCTCATTATTCTTTTCCCATTGCTCATTGCTCATTGCTCATTGCTCACTGCTCATTGCTAATTGTCTCCTTGCTCATTGTTTCATGCGATTTGTTCACCGGCCCTAAAGTTGACATGTACAAAGAAGTAAGCGATAGAGTGGATTGGGCGGCTGCCCCTAAGCTGGATGTAAGGATGGAATACCCATCTGACTGGGGGACAAGTAACCCTCCGCAGGGCAGCATCACTATGGTAAAAGACATTCGTAAGGGCTACGAGTTCAGCGTGGAGTTTACCCCCGACACGGCGTATACCCTCAAGTCATGGCTGGCATATCCTACGGACAAACTGAATGAATTGGGCAACTGGCTGGAAGATACGTCTCTTATCACTACGTCGGACAATTTAACGCTTAAACTCGGCGAGATAATTCTTCCTGAAGTTACAGAGATAAACGCGCGGGGCGGGACTTTTACGTTTACCATAAACATCACCGACCCTGTAACCATTATCCCCTGGTGCGAGATGCCGCCCCGTATTACAAGGGCTGAGCCTCGTACCGCTACTGGCGCGTCTGTTTCAAGGGCAAGCGCGATAACAATTTATTTTACAAGCGCGTTGAATAACAATTCCGAAACAGGTACGGTTAAATTCGCGACCATTGATCCCGAAGCGGATAATGTCGCGCCTGATGACATTGAAAAAACCAACGGCATCTGGATAGAGGCTGTATTGGAAAACGGCGATGGCGCTACACAATACAATTATGATGATGGCAAATTCCTCTGGTACGAACAACCCAAGTTTGTAGCGGAAAGCGGTTTTTTTATGATTACTATAACCCCAAAATCAACCCTGCCGCCTGGAAACAGCAAGATGACGGTAAAAGTCAAGGGCATAAAAGATATTGACGACGCGGTAATGGACGGCATTTATTCATTTTCTTGGATAACGAAAGGAAGCTCGGATATTGATTTCTGGAGCGCGGAATATAATAGCGATTCAGGCAGCATTGATATTGATTATTCAGTACCGGAAACTTATGTCGTGAGAACATACTACCGTCTGGACGGCGGATCAAAGACCGAGTTTACAGGCAAGAAAATAAATTCTGTATCCGGCCCCGGCTATTCAGGCATACGCGAAGGGAGGCAGGCAAGCGGCATACAAGAATACGAAATTATTGTCGAACTGTATGAAGATGACGCGTTAGCTGATTTTACTTCCTTTAAAATATGGAACATCCCCGGCATGAGCACTAAATATGATACAAGACCCGACCCTGTAATTGACGACAGAATAATGACAATCAGCACGGCAGCTGAACTTGCCGCCATGAAGGATAATTTAAGCGGGCAGTACGTGCTTTCCAATGACATTAATGTTACCGGCGACTGGGCGCCGATTGGCAAATTCGACAATGATAATCCCAAACAGTCATTTACCGGCAAGTTCTACGGCAACGGGCATACCGTTACCCTAAACGGAGGTTTTAGCGGCGAACTATTATGCTATGGTCTTTTCGGTTGCGCGCAAAACGCCGTAATCCGCGATTTCACGTTAGAGTATAAAAACCCGTCCCCCATAACCCCAGACTTTGGTTTTTTTAGTATTGAAATGCAAGGGGCGACGATGACAGGTGAAGGTATAATAATTGGCAGTGTAGCGGGATTCCTCATAAAAACCGAAGTCTGCAATATAATCACTTCGGGCAGGGCGCTTGCCGTTGATGCCCCCGCTAGTAATGCTCTTATTAACATTGTTGCAGTGGGCGGTATCGCTGGCATGATTGAAGGTGAGGGCAGAATTGAAAACTGCCGCGCCGCGCTTTCGACTGCGTATACCTCAAAAGGGCACACAGGGGAAGTCAACACAGGCGCGATAGCCGGAACGGCCTCCAAAGTCTTGCTTACTACTCCCAATCCTGAAGATTCCGGACTGATTCTTAACGGAGTAACCATTGTTGCGGATGTCAGCGCCAACAAAGGTTCGTATGGCGGCGGAATAACTATTGGCGGCGCTTTTGGCGGCAATACGCAAATCACATTGAGCGATATTAAGTTTACTGCTGGGAAGACCGTTTCAGTTAAAACTTCAGATTCCATTGCCGTATGCGGAGGTATAGTAGGGTCATTCACGAAGGGAACCATGGAAGGATGTTTGTTTTTGGGTAATATAGATTTCACTGGCGCGACAGAAGGTGGGAGACCTCAGACTATAGAAGATAACATATGTATCGGCGGGCTTGCAGGGAGAAATGACGATGGCAATGAAGATGACGAGCCTGGCATATACGATTTCAACGACTGCCAGATACGGGGGAATATCAATTTCAGGGGCGTCAGTATTGGTCCATTAACAGTCGGCGGTATTTTTGGAACTTCAAATAAATATGTTTCTGATTCAATAATAAATATAACCGACTGCTTCTTTGAGGGTGGGGAGATAACTATGGAAGAAGAGGCAACTGCTCCCTTTTTCGCTGTGGGCGGCTTTATCGGAACTATGGGAGGAGGGAAGAATAATCCTGATCCCGCTCATAACATAAACAACTCCGGCACTCTTCAAGGACAAATCAGCATTAATAATGTCAACGGAGCTGTCGAAGTCGGAGGCTTTACCAGCCATTTTACCGGAACGATTTCCAAATGTTTCAGCAAGATAGATATTAATGTTAAAAGCAAGAATAGCGGACTTTGCAGCATCGGCGGTTTTATTGGTATTTTATACTCCAATGCTAGTATTAACAGCTGTTACGCGACAGGAAACGTAAGTGTAATAGCCGAAAGCGTAGATAAAGGACAACAAATGAATTATTCTTCATCACCCCCATCTGTTGGCGGACTGGTTGGTAATAGTAAAGGAACAATTGATGACAGCTATGCCCTGGGCAATGTTGTGTTGTCTGATAGCGGAAACTTTGGTACTACATCTGCCGGCGGTCTTGTAGGCCGTATTGATAATGACGACAGTAGCAGTAGCAAGATAGCATACTGTTTCAGCGCCGGTCGGGTAAGCGCCCAATCCAAATATACCGTGGCAAACTCAGGCGGTATTACCGGGTTTATCACTAGGACGATCAACAATACGATCCAAAATACGGCAGCTTTGAGCGCAAGTGTTACCGCAAGGGGCGACACGAAATTTGCGGCGCGGATTTGTGGGAGTTTAGATGGCGATTCAATTTCTCCACTTATTAATAACTACGCGCTTAAATCAATGGCTGTTAAAAAAGGCGCGTATAACGACACTGATTTGACAGATGTTACTCTATCTGTAGGATTGAACGCCAAGGATGGCGCCGACACGGCTTCCAGTGCCTTCTTAAATCAAGCTTTCTGGAGTACGACATTGAGCTTTACCTCAGTTTGGGATTTTAGCCGTGTCGCAAGAGACGGCTATCCAAGGTTAGCGTGGGAAAAATGAGGGAAATATGAAAAATTATCAATTACCAATTAGCAATGAACAATTAACAATTAACAATGAGCAATTAGCAATTAGCAATGTTAGCAAGCGCAGCGGCTTGTCAAAACGCAGCGCGCGCAAACAACGACATTGCTCATTGCTCACTGCTAATTGCTCATTATCAACTGCTCACTGCTCACTGCTCACTGCTCATTGTTCATCGCTCTTTGCTCATTGTTCATTGTTTCCTGCGATTTATTCACAGGCCCAAAAGTCAACATGTATAATGAAGTCAGTAAAATAGTGGATTGGTCAAACGCGCCCAAGCTGAATGTAAGGATTGACTATCCGCCAGAATGGGGGACAAGCAACCCTCCGCGCGGCGACATCACTCCGACAAGAGATATTCGCAAGGGCTACGAGTTCAGCGTGGAGTTTACGGTTACCCCCGGCAGTTTATATATGGTTAAGTCATGGCAGGTATTCTATACGTCCGAGTTGTATGATCCCGAGCTTGGCAACTGGCTGGAAGACACGTCTCTTATCACTCAAGTTACGCCGCTTGATGAAAACGAAGTAACGTATACTACAGAAGATAACAGGACTTATAAATTTATCATAAATACAACCGAACCTGTAACCCTTGTCCCCTGGTGCGAAATGTCTACCCGTATTACCAAAACCACCCCGCATAACCGCCTAGACCCGCCTGTTTCAAGGGCAAGCGGCATAGTGATTTATTTTAACGGCGCGTTAAATGCCGATACGGTCAAATTCGCCGATGCGGAAAATGAAGACGGCATCTGGATTACTTCTAAACAGGCTGATAGTACTGCGGAAGCGCCCAATAAAGACGGGGACAAATACCTCTGGTATTATCCGCCAGTGTATACCGTCTCAAACGGATTTTTTATGATAACTATGGACGTTAAAACAACTTTACCGCCGGAAAACAGTTTAATGACTGTAAAAGTCAAGGGCATTAAGGATACTGACGGCGCGGAGGTTGACGAATATTCATTTTCATGGATGACGCGTGACCGTTCCGATGTTAGTACATGGAGCGCGGAATATAAACATAGCGATAATAATAATTCAGGCCCCATCGAGATTGAATACGAGGCAGATAATTCCTATGAAGTTAAAACATTTTACCGGCTGGACAAGGGAGCAAAAAAAGAATTTACAGGTAATAAGATCGATTATGTGTCCGGTCTTGATGATTCAGGAATACGCGAAAGGAGGCAGGCAAGCGGCATACAGGAATACGAGATTTTTATCGAACTGAATAAAGACGGCAAAGTGACTGATTTTACTTCTTTTAAAATATGGAACATCCCCGGCATGAAAGTGAGCAATACATACCCGATGGTGGAAGTCAGGACTACTGCGGAACTTGCCGACATAGGTGATAATTTAAGCGGACAGTACGTGCTTGCCAATGACATTACCGTTACCGGCGCATGGACTCCAATTGGCGCAAATACAAGTCCCTTTACCGGCAAGCTCTACGGCAACGGGAATACTGTTACTATGAAAAACGGTTTTGCCGCCAACTCCGCCGCTGACATAGGCCTGTTCGGCGTTATATCCGGCGGTCTTATCAACGGTCTGACAGTCGTGTATGAAAACGTTACTGTAAACTCAGGAGTCAATGTTGGCGGCATTGCGGGGCAGATACAAAACGGAACGAGCATACTTAACTGCGCCGTAAAAAGCGCGTCCGTTACTGATACGCTTACCCTTACAAAAAGCGGCAACGATGGCGCATATCTTGGCGGGATAACGGGCAAGGCAACAGATAGCTTCATCAGTAACTGTCTTGCGGGTTTGAATGTAAAATTAACCCGTAGTGGCGGCATTGGCAATGTCGGAGCGGTTGCGGGTTTTACCAACGGGGGAAGCGGCGGCAGTATCACAATTGACATAAGTTCTCCATGGGAAGACTCTGATAATATTATCATTGATCATCAGGCGATTGACAAAGTAACGGTTACCGCTAAAGTGAGCGGCATCACGAGCGGCGGCACTTTAAATATTGGCGGCGCGGTAGGTTGCAGTTTAGGCAACACCATGAATAATGTTATTGTTTCGGGCGAGGTTTCGTTCGGCAGAACCTCCATTACCGGCGGCACCGTTGTAGGCGGAGTTACAGGTTACGCGGAAAATTCAAACATGGAAGCCTGCTATTTTACGAGTTTTGCGGACAAAGCCATCAGCGGCACAATCGATGATTTGAAAAATATATATGTGCAACTAGGCGGACTTATTGGCCGTTATGAAACTAACATCGGCGAAGTCTATATCAACAATTGCCTTGTACGGGGAAACATCGAAATTAACGAAAATAATTACAGCGGAAATAGATTCGGCAGCGGAATAGAAATCGGCGGCGTTTTGGGCGTCTCAGAGTACGCGGAAGGCAAAGTTAATATAACAAACAGCTTTTTTGAAGAAGGGAATATAGAGGCAAATTGTTCTTCAAGCTCAATCCAGGCAGGGGGGTTTTGCGGTACTTTTTATGAGGGAGCAAAAGTACAAACTGACAACAGCCATTATCTTAATAACTGCGGCGTAATGTCTGGAACTGTTGCCATTAATGTAAAAAACTACGGAAGATATATTACTGTCGGCGGCTTTACTTCAACAATATGGTTAAAAGGCAATACGTCAAACTGTTTCAGCCGCGCAAATGTTATTTCCAAAGGATGTGGCAACAACGATGAGGAAAATGGCATTTCAGATGATGGAGACAATCCTTATACTTACACGCATCAAGCAGGCGGTTTTGCCGGAGGTCTCGCTGCCGGGTCTACGCTAACTTCATGTTATGCGACCGGAACTGTCCAAGCGGAGCATAGTGGTAATAGAGATTTATCTGCCGGCGGACTTGTAGGCAATTCCGGCGGGACGATAGAGAACTGTTACGCGCTGGGGAATGTGCTGGCGGATAAAATCGCCGGAGACAATTCCGATTATCATAGCTACGCTGGAGGGTTGGTAGGTTCAACTTATGGCGGAGGGATAGTACAGAATTCCTTTAGCGCTGGGCAGGTAATTGCCCAATCCAAAGAAAGTCAAGCTTTTGCCGGTGGAGTTGTCGGGAATTTATGGGAAACTACTATTAAAAACACGGCGGCTTTGGGCAAGAGTGTTACCGCCTTGGGTGACGGCAGAAGCGCGGGGCGTATTACAAGTTATTCTACGGGCGCTAATAACTACGCGCTTAAAACAATGTCCATTGAAGAGGACGACTATGACTCAATTAGCCCGGATACACGAGAAGCCAATGAGGGTGAGGACTATTCGCTCGCTCCTTATGACACCACCCGTGACGGTAAAGACACGGACGCAAACGTTTTCTTTACTCAGGATTTCTGGCGAACATTATTTGAAGATTTAAGTAAATGGGATTTTAGCCGTGCCGCAAAAGACGGTTATCCAAGACTGAAAAATATTGAGGGGCAGTGATGAAAAAATATAAATTAGCAATTAGCGATGAACAATTAACAATTAGCAATGAACAATTAGCAATTAGCGAAGTTAGCAAGCGCAGCGGCTTGCCAAAACGCAGCACGCGCAAACAACGACATTGCTCATTGCTCATTGCTCATTGCTCATTATTCATAACTCATTGCTCATTACTCATTGCCTCATTGCTCATTGTTTCTTGCGATTTATTCACCGGCCCCAAAGTTGATCTCTTTCAACAAATTAAAGGTGAAATTGATTGGGACAACGCCCCCAAACTGACGGTAAGGATTGACTATCCTTCCGCATGGGGAATAAGTAACCCTATTAGGGGAGACATCACCCCGACAACGGATCTTCGCAAGGGCTATGAATTCAGCGTGACGTTTACCCCCGGCAGCGCTTATGCCCTTAAATCGTGGCAAGTGTATTACACCTCAGATCTGGACAAAGTTTCAGGACAGCCGGAACAGCGGGGCAACTGGCTCGATGACCCCAGCTTTATCGAAGAAGAAGGCATTGAACCGATTACAGATTCAAGCGAGGTAAAGCTTCCTACTGTTGACGCGGATGACGACGCGCGGGGCGGGACTTTTAAATTTACCATATATACAACCGAACCTGTAACCCTTGTCCCCTGGTGCGATCCGCAGTTACGTATTACAAAAACCACCCCGTACAACCGCCTCGACCCGCCTGTTTCAAGGGCGACTGCAATAGTGATTTATTTTAACGGCGCGATTGACGACAAAACAGTCAAGTTCGCGGAAACTAAAACCGCCGATGGCATCTGGATTGAATCTGTGCAGGACGGCGATCCTGACGCTACGCTGACAAATAACGAATATGGCTGGTACAATGACCCTGAATGCGTCGCCTCAAACGGTCTTTTTATGATAATTATAACTCCTAAAACCATGTCGCCTGAAAACAGTAAGATGACGGTAAAACTAAATGGCATAACGGATATGTACGGCAACGCGATGATAGGTAGCGGTTTATTTTCATGGAAAACTATAAGCAGTTCAAGTAATGTCCATGTTGATTCATGGAGCGCGGTATATGAATATGACGAGGTTAAAAAGTCTGGCAACATCAAAGTTAATTACGCCCAAACAGGGGCTGACAGAGTTGAAACAAACTACCGATTGAACAAAGGGCAAAACATTCCATTTGAAGAAACAATTATCAGCGTACCCGGTCCCGACGATTCCGGCATCCGCGAAGGGAGGCAAATCAGCGGCATAAGGGAATACGAGATTTTTATTGAACTGTATGAAGGAGACGCGGTAGCTGATTTTGTTTCCTTTAAAATATGGAACTTCCCCGACATGGTAGTGAGCAATGACAATCCGGTTTATGAGGTGATTAACGCGGCAAGCGCTTTGAATTCTGACAACCGAACTGTGGGTCTTGCGAATCTTGTCCTGAATGACGCGACTAAGCAGTATGTGCTTGCCAACGACATCAACATTATAAGTACATGGGCTCCGATTGGCAGCGATGCCGTTCCATTCAAAGGCAAGTTTTATGGTAATGGACGCACTATAACCTTAAACAACGGTTTTAGCGGTGATGGAGACTTAGGTCTTTTTGGCTATGCGCAAGACGCGACAATCCGCGATTTAACATTAGCGTACAACAATCAAGACGAAAATCAAGACGAAATTAACGTAGCGGCAAGCCTTTCTACTCCATTTGAAATGTATGAAACTAATATTAATAATGATTATGATAATGATGGACAGCCAGATCCAGAGAGTTCTTTTCCTTTTGATTTTACAGCTTTAAGGGTTGGAGGATTAGCGGGACACCTTAAAAATTCTGAAGTCTGCAATATAATCACTTCGGGCGGGACCATTAAAGTTAAATCCAAGCCCTGCGGCGGCATTATCACTCTTCCATTCGGTGAAGATGGAGCGGACACGGATTTTCCTGACGGCGGCGTTTTACTTGGCGGCATCGCGGGCTATGTTGAGGGCGGCACAGTCTTAAACTGCCGCGCAGCACTTTCGACACAATTTACTCCTGGCAGCAGCGCGACATTTTTTGCCGTGACTGGTGCGATAGCTGGAATAGCCGTTAAAGGCAGTATAGATGAAGTGACCATTGCCGCGAATGTCAACGCCGATATTATTGATTTTATAGGAACAGTTGGCGGCGCTGTGGGTATAAGCCAACGAAACACCTTGACAGATATTACATTTTCCGCCGGGGCAGTTTCATTTTTCGGAAATCCTATGCTGAGCGTTTGTGCGGGTATTGTAGGAATGTCCTCAATGGTAACCATGGAAAGGTGTTCATTTTTAGGTAATATAACAGTAAACACCAACGCCGATGTAACTATTGGCGGACTGGTAGGAAATAATGAAACAAATTCAGGAAGAATCAGTAACTGCCTAGTACAAGGGAACATCAATTTAACCGGCAACGGCAGCCCGACAGTCGGAGGTTTCCTTGGAGTTTCAAAAAACAGAAACAATTTTACAATAGAAAACTGCTTCTTTAATGGCGGAAACATAACGGTAACAGGGACTAATAATAAGCGTCCCGATATAGGCGGTTTTTGCGGAAGTTTGGGTGGCATACCTAACCCTAACATAATAAACTGCGGCGTTCTTTCAGGAACCTTAACCGCTAATGTTACCGGAATACTCAGAGTCGGAGGTTTTATAAGCTACATAGATGGAAGTATTTCCGACAGTTTCAGCAGAATGGATATTGTTGTGAATAGTAATAGTACATCAGCTTGCAGAGTTGGCGGGTTTTCTGGTATGTTAGCTTCCAGCACAAGTACAATTGATAGATGTTTCGCAACAGGAACCGTAAGCGTAGTAACCGTAAGCACGAATTCTCCTCTTGATGGCTCAAACACGCCCGGACAACCGTCTGCCGGCGGTCTGGTGGGTTCTTGTCAGGGGACGATAACAAACAGCTATGCCCTGGGCAATGTTGTTTTATCTGATAGCGGAAACTATGGTCCTGCCGCCGCCGGCGGTATTGTAGGCAGAATTGACGGAGGCAGTATAAGCAACTGCTTCAGTGCCGGCAGGGTAAGCTCTCTGTCCGCTTTAGCAACCTCAGGAAAAGAGGCATTATCCGGCGGTATTGCCGGGTTTAGCAATGGTCAGACTATTCAAAAAACTGCGGCTTTAGGCGCGAACGTTACCGCTAGAGGTGACACGAAAGCGGCAGGGCGCATTTTGGGTACTTCAAATATTGGCAGCTCTAATTATAACTACGCTCTCAATACAATGGTCATCGAAGAAGGCGCATATAACTCACTTAACCCTTTTATACGGAACGCCGATTCCGGCGTAACCACCCGTGACGGCCAGGACGCGGCTTCCAGTGCCTTCTTGAAACAATCTTTTTGGACAGGGACATTAGGGTTTGATAACGCTATCTGGAATTTTAGCCGTGTAGCAAGAGACGGCTATCCGCGATTGGCGTGGGAAAAATGAGTAGGATGGGCACAGCAAGAGAGCATGAAAACTGCCAATAGGAGCTTGTCTTAATTTTCCTCAAGAAAGTTATGGGCTTTTCTGATGTCCGCATCTTATGCGCGTTTTTTCTTTTTTAAATCCCTGTAAAAATTCTCGTGCGAACCAAACGCAAGCAAGATAAGTTCGTCTTTTATTTCATCATACTCATAAGCAAGCAGGGCAAGCTTGTTTACTATGTGGAACTTGTAAACCCTAATGCCGTTTAAATCCCCTTTCTTTAATTCGCCGATATTTGTATCTTTCGCAACTGCGCTTACAGCGTCATCTAAATCTTTTTTTTCATTTTTATGAAGCCGATTGAGCTATTTTAAAAAAGAAGGATAATGTAAAATTTCCAATTTTCACCCAAAAGCATAAGGTATTGGTTTTTCTGTTTTCATTTCCTCGCGCGCTTCAATTACTTTTTTAATAAACTCATAAGGAAGGTCAGGATTTTCTTCGGCGATTTTTCCGATTTTAACCCAATGTTCTATTTGCTTGGGTACGGAGCGGGAATTTACAGGAGCATATACCCCTGCGGCGCGTACAATATCTTCCGAAAGCCTAACGGCAGTACCATTCATAAATGACTCCTTATGTTGCGTATAGTTACATTATGCAACATTTTGCAACAAAAGTCACGGTAATGGGAATATAGCGTGAAAATTATAAATAGGCAGCTTGTCTTAATTCCTTTGCAAGATATGTATTAAAAGTTCGTGTGGTTCGTGGTAAATTCTTTGCATATTTTTTCATGTTACAGACCCCTGCCCGTCATTTTGACACTTTTAACAAAACTGTTAATTAATAAACAAAACCTATAAAAACGCCAAAAAATGAGCAACTTTTGATCAAAAATTCATTTTTTTCCCTGAAATTATTTTTAAAAAGTGATATAATAGTTACATATTAACAGATATCTTATTTTTGCATTGATAAAGGTGGTGTTTTTATGATAAAAGTGCAGAGAATGGGCAAGTCTACGGTCAAAAATAATTGCTCATTGCTCATTGCTCATTGCTAATTCTTCATTCCTCATTCTTCTATTGTTCACTGTTAATTGCTCATTGCTCTTTGGAGTTGATTTTAATATCCGCCCCCGTGGCTTTGTCTACCTTCCGTCTGATAGCGTTACATCCGTCGAGGGCAACGCCATGTACGGCATAGGCGGCGGCGGCGATATAGGCTTTGAAATTGACTTGTCAACCGTCTGGCCAAATGCGGCAGGCATCGGCTACACATTAGGTGTCGAGGGCGGAATGTTGTTCAGCAAAATTCAGGGCGAAGGCGATAAAAGCATCAATATTTATTCAGTGGGCGGCGGCGTGGGACTGTACTGTTTCCCGCTTTCGCGTCTCTTTGTCAGAATTGACGGCTCTGTCGGCGCGTACATTCCAAGCCTTGACGGAAATTCAGGCGATATAGGAATGTATTTGCGCGGCGGCGGAGAGCTAGGCTTCCGTTTTACGCCCGGCTTTACCATTTCAGCTAACGGCGGATGGCGGCAATATCAGTTAGAGAATAACGATTTATTTATTTCAGGTTTATATGCGGGATTGACGGCGCAGTTTAGCATTCAGACTGGCAATAACAAAAACCGTGAAACAGTAGGAGTTAATTTTGACCAGTACGGGCCGGTGTACCCGGCTTTCATGCAGTTGTACCAAAAAAACGCCATTGGCTCGCTTGTTATCCGCAACAACGAGAACGCCGAAATCAGGGACGTGCGGGTAAGTTTCCGCGCTTCCCCCTATACGGCGTCGGAATTCCCCTGCGGAAACATTCCGTTTATAGCGCGAGGACGAAACGCCACGATTCCCTTGTTAGCTGATTTTTCATCAGAGATTTTACGTTTTACCGACAAAGGCCGCATTTTAGGCGAAGTTGTCATACGCTACAAATTCCTTGGCAAAGAGATGGAAGCTGCGCGTTCCGTCATCTTGGCAGCTAACAACCGCAACATGGTGACGGAAGGGGACGCGGCTGCTCTTGCCGCTTTTATTTCCCCCACGTCTCCCGAAACGGTTGATTATGCGAAATTTATCGCAGGGCTGTCGAGGAACGACCGCAGAATTGGACACAATCCGAATTTTCAGTATGCGATATGGCTTATTGAAGGATTAAGAGCCAGCGGCATCATACTTGGAAAGACATACTCTGATAAAACTGAGGCGCAGTTTCCTGCGGAAACATTGTCTTTCAGAAGCGGCAACTCCAGAGACCTTGCGTTGCTTGTCGCTGGATGTCTTGAAAGCGTAGGAATTCCCGCCGCGTTTGTTCAAACGGAAGATGATTTTCTGGTGGCCGTTTCGCTGAACATAAACTCAAGCGCCGCGGAAACCCTATTCAGCGGCGGCACCGGATTCGGCGGCATTGGAAAGGTACTGATAATTGACGACAGAGTATGGCTGCCCTTGTCAATGACCGCGTTTAATGAAGGTTTTACCGCCGTGTGGACGAAGGGTGTCGCGGTGTTAAATGATAATTTTAAGGCTGGGAAAACTGCCGATTTTGTCATAGTAGAAGACGCATGGTCAGTTTACCCGCCTGCGCCGTTTCCCGAACAGGGAGGCCGTCCTGTGCGCACTGACGCGGCTGTGGCGGGAAGGGAAGTGAACCGCGCAATGCAGCTATATATTTCCGCAGAAATACAGCCGTTATTAAATCAGGTGCTGACTCGCGTCAGCGCGGCTCCTACGGCGGCGTTGCATAACAGGCTGGGAATTTTACAAGTACGCGCCGGTCGGATAGCCGATGGAAAGGCAAGTTACGAACGCGCCGCCGGCATGGGTTCAGTCCCTGCAATGACCAACCGAGGCAACCTTGCCCTGAGCGAAAAGGATTACGCCACGGCGGAACGCTGGTTCCGTCAAGCGTTATCAAAGGACGCTAAAAACACCACCGCCCTTCGCGGTTTGGAACAAATTGCGGAGAACAAATAGGAGAATGAGCAGTGAGGAATGAGCAATGAGCAATGAGCAGTGAGCAGTGAGCAATGAGCGAAGTTAGTAAGCGTAGCGTGTTGGCAAACGCTAAGATTGCGAACAATAACATTGTTAATTGCTAATTGTTAATTGTTAATTGATTTTGGCTGTTAGCCAAAAATATAATATTGAGGAGGATTTTATGAAGAGGATTGTGATTTTAATTGCTATGATGTGCGTCATGGCAGTCTGCGTATTTGCGCAGAGTTACACCGTACAGAGCGTTACGGGGCGTGTTCAGCAGGAAAAAGGCGGCAATAACGTTGATTTAAAAATTGGTGATACCGTTACCGCTGATACAATTATCCATACCGGCGTAGGCGCGTCACTTGTGCTGAAAGACGGGGATAAAACGTTGAACATTGCGGCAGCCCGCAACGGCAAGGTGTCCGAGGTGGCCACTGCATCTACTGTGAAAATTACCGGAAGCGTTGCAAAGACGGATACCGGCGCCGTCAACAGAACAACCGCTCAGGCGTCAACAGCTTCCGCCCGCGCCAGCGAAGCCGCCCAAGGCGAAGACATAGCTGCGGAGTAGGGTAGCAATGAACAATGAGCAATGAGCAATGAACAATGAGCGAGGTTAGTAAGCGTAGCGTGTAGTAAACGCTAAGATTGCGAACAATAACATTGCTCATTGCTAATTGATAATTGCTCATTGATAGTTGCTCATTGCTAATTTCTAATTGCTCATTGTTAATTGGATAAAAAAATGGCAAAGACCAAGCAAACTAAATCTTTTATTAGGGTAACCATTGCCGCATTCGCAGTATCGTCTCTTTTATTTCTCACTTCGCTGGATAACAAGTTTTTCGATCTTTTTCTGCGCTTTTTGCCGTCGCTGACAGAGAACGAAAAAGTTTTTGTCCTGACGTTAGATGACGATTCAATAAGTTACGCCGGCGGTTTCCCCTTCCGGCGCGAAGTAATGGCCGATGTGGTTATACTGCTGAAAGAACTTGGAGTGCAGACAATCGCCTTCGACTTGAGTTACCTTGACGAAAGCCCCTATCGGCTTGATCCCCAGTACGCGGCTGAAGTATTTGGCAACTATCTTGATAAAAATTTTACCCTGTTGGACGAAGCTTCAATTACGGTAATTGACGCAATCGGCCCTAGAACAAGCAACAGCGAGCGCGAACTATACAAAAAAGACATGGAAAGCCTTTACGCGAGCGTAAGGGGCGAATTGGAAACATCCCTCTCCATTCTAACTAGGGATGTTGACGAATACTTTGCCCAGGCTTTGGCTTTTTCCGATAATTCGTGGCTTACATTGACCATGCTCCGTCAGGAAGACATTTTTGAGGGCGGTGAAATTGCAGCTAACGCACAGATAGACCAATACCTTAACGAATATATCGCGTTGGAAGACGTGGTTAATAAGGGAGACCGTAAAACGCCCGATATGGCAGGCGTAATGCCCGCTATTTTCAAACTGATGAGCAGGGCGAAAGGCGCGGGCTTTGTAAACGCCTCCCCTGATATTGACGGGTTTAGGCGGCGGATAAATCTTTTGGTAAAATACAAGGGCGCCTATTACGGGCATTTGGCTCTTATGGGAATGAAGGAAAAATTAGGCTATACGTCGATAGAAGTTTCCAATAAAGCCATTACTTTGATTAAAACCGATGGAAAACTGCGTATCCCGCGCGCACAGGACGGCGCCATGCTCTTAAAGTGGCCCAAAAAATCATTTTATGATTATAAAATTATGTCGCTTATACAGTTGATACAGCATACTGTAATTGAGCCTGTGTTTGCGAGTAACATTTCCACGATGAGCGATTCCGGTTTTTTCTCTTATTGGGATAACGGGCCTAATCCATGGGAATACTACCTTGAGGCGGAAGATATTAAAAACGCGTCCCTTTCCGAAAACGCCGCAGCAAGCGCGGATTGGCTGATTGCGCGGAAAAATTTTTTCAGTTCCTGCGCGGCTTTTCTTAACGGCAATTATGAAAAAGCCATACTTGCAGACGTAGGCGATGATGTTGATACTGCTGATTTTGTCCGTGAATTATTTGACGCGTGCCGAGGCCAGTTTAACCGCATGGCGGTAATCAGAAAAGACTCAGGCGTTTTGCGGGACAGTTTCTGCGTCATCGGCGCGGACGCAACGTCAATGACAGATAACGGTCTTATTGCTTTTCAGGAAAATTACCCCAACGTAGGCACTTACGCGGTTGCCGCAAACATGATGCTTTCCGGTGAATTTTTAAGCGATACGCCCAAATTAATTCCTGCAATTATCGCCCTTTTATATTCCCTTTTAATAGGTTTTCTTTTAAGCCGTTTCGGCAACAAGATGTCAATAATAACAGGCGTATCCGGTTTATTCCTGCTAAGTGGCGCCTTTTCTGCGTTTTTTATGATAACCAAAATATACGTCGGTTTTGCAGTGCCGTTAGCCGCCACTTCCATTACTTTTATTTCGATGATGGCGCTCAAATTCCTGACAGCCAGCAGAGAAAAAGCGTTTTTGCATAACGCGTTCTCCCGCTACCTTGCCCCCGAAGTTATTACGGAACTTATAAATGACCCCAACAAATTGAACCTCGGCGGCGAAAAACGGGAAATGACGGCGATATTTACCGACATTCAGGGCTTTTCTACAATTTCCGAAAAACTTGATCCCGTCCGCCTTGTCCAACTGTTAAACCGTTATCTGACAGCGATGAGCAACATCATAATGGAAAACTTGGGGACTATTGACAAATACGAAGGGGACGCGATAATCGCGTTTTTTGGAGCTCCCGTATTCCGCGAAAACCACCCGTCCCTTGCCTGCCGAAGCGCCCTTGCGATGAAGTCTGCGGAGCGGGAATTGAACAAGGTTGTAATGGAAGAAAAGTTAAGCCCCTCTGTGCTTTTTACACGCATAGGCATCAACACGGGCGAAATGGTCGTAGGCAACATGGGCGCTGAAAATAAAATGGACTACACGATCATGGGCAACGCGGTAAACCTTGCCGCCCGCCTGGAGGGAGTGAATAAACAGTACCACACTGGCGGCATACTGATAAGCGAATACACAAGGGCGAAGTTAGGTGAAGAATTCCTGCTTCGCCGTCTTGACCGCGTGCGGGTGGTGGGGATCAATACGCCATTGCGCCTGTATGAACTGCTTGCAATTAACGATGAACAATTATCAATGAGCAATTATCAATTAATGAGCAATGAGCAATTAGCAATGAGCAATGAGCAATTAGCAATGAGCAATGGGCAATTAGCAAAGATTAAAGAAGCGATAGAGCGGTGGGAAAAAGCGATTGATCTGTATGAACAGCGGAATTTCAAAGAAGCGTTGGGACTGTTTAAATCTATCATGGAGAAAAAACCCGATGACAAAGTGGCTGAATTGTACGCTGGCCGTTGCGCGAAATACGAAACAGCTCCGCCCCCCGATAGCTGGGACGCGGTAAATAATTTAACGGAGAAGTGAGAAGTTAGCAATGAGCAATGAGGAATGAGGAATGAGCAATGAGAAATGAGCAATGAGAAATGAGCGAGGTTAGTAAACTTAGCGTGTAGATAAACGTAAAGATTACGAACAATAGCATTGCTAATTGTTAATTGCTAATTGTTAATTGCTAATTGCTAATCGTTAATTGCTAAATGTTTTTGTTGTTTTTGTAATGGAAATTAGAAGGCGTAAAAGTTCTTTGCAGTCTTCTAATATGTTGTCGTATTCAGTTTGAGAAAGGAGGTTGGTTTCTTTGAGCAAGTCAAGCCAGTATTCAGTTTCAGCGCATTCCTTTAATGAAATTGATGTTTTAAATAAAAATTCTTTTCGGCTAACAGAGTATTGGTCTTCAGTTAAATTCGCGCCTATTGAAGTTCCGGCTCTCAATAGCTGTTTGGCAAATACATATTCATGTTTTTCTTCACAGAGATGTTTATATAAGTTATATATTTTTATTGCAAACTTTTTACTTTTATCAAGAACAACATTCATTTCATTTATAAACTACAAAATAAATAGAAAAATATCAACATATATAGGAATTGATTTATGAAAAAACGGTTTCTTTTATTCATTGTTAATTGCTCATTGCTCATTGCTCATTCTCTTTTTGCGGAAGATGAGTTTTCGCTCTCCATCGCTCCGACTTTTGAAATGCCCGTTGGCGTTGATTATTTAAATTCAGGTATGGGAGCGGCTGTTTCTCTTGATTGGTCGTTTTTGTCTTTTGCCAAAAATTTTAATTTTGGATTGAGCGCGGGAGGCGGATTTTCAAGCATTAACGCGCAGATAGGAGAGCCGCTTACTATATTTGAAGGCAAAATAGGCCCGTTTTTGCGTTGGCAGCCGTTAGACCGTTGGGCTTTCCGCGCCGGAATAGGCGGCGGCGTTTATCAGTATTCAAGAGGCGATTTGAGCGCGGCAAAAGCAATGGCGTCTTTTAATCTGGGCGCTGAATTTCACGTCTTGCCGTATCTTTCGTTTTTTGCCGAAGGCGTCTACAATTACCGCCTTTATGACCCGCCTAAGCCAATTTCTTCCATAAATGCAATAACGGGCATAAGGCTCAACCTCTCTGAAATAATGGGCGGAAGGGCGCGTATAAGAATAGAAAAAACCGAACAGTACCGCGTGTTTCCCGTTTCATGGGCGTGGTATGAGCATAACCCTATCGCGAAAGTGAAAATTTATAATGATGAGCCTAACGCCATTACGGACGTAACCCTTTCTTTTTATATGGACAGCTATATGAGCCAGCCTTGGGCGTTTGCAAACCTGCCCAGAGTCGCAAGCGGGGAAACCGTGGAGGTTCCCGTAACCGCGCTTTTTAATGAAGTTTTGATTAATCTGATTGAAAATGTAAACGCGGCGGGCGTTATTCAAATTCAATACCGCAGTTTGGGCGCGAAAAAAGAAAGCGTGTCAGTCGTACAAATGCCCCTATTTCACCGTAACGCTTTCAGTTGGGAAGACGACCGCCGCGCCGCGGCTTTTGTCTCTCCCCGCGACAGTTCAGTCCGCATATTTTCCCGTTATGTGGCAAGCGCGATTCAGGCGCAGGAATTGTCGGGAAGCGGTTCTTCCGCCGCTACCCCAAAGAACGTCCGCTATGCCGCCGCCATGTTTGAAGCCCTGCGCCTGTACGGCATAAGTTATGTGGTAGTTCCAGCGACGTCCTACAAAAGCCTTTCAGCTAACGAGGCCGCTCTTGATAATGTCAGCTACCCCTATCAGGCTTTATACTACCGGGGCGGCGACTGCACCTACCTTTCAATTCTTTTTTGCTCATTACTCGAAGCTATTGATATAGAAACCGCTTTCATCACTGTCCCCGGACACCTGTACCTCGCCTTTGAAGTTGGCGATGACGCATGGCGCAAGGGCAGCTCTGACATAATCGAACTTGACGGCAAACGCTGGATGCCCGTAGAAATAACCGTCCCCGGCGAAGGATTTACACGCGCATCCCGAATCGGCGCAAGTGAATGGAAACGCTACGGCTCACAAGCCACCCTATACCCCATCCGCGAAGCGTGGGAATTTTACCCCCCCGTAACCGTCCCCGCCTCAGGAGACCATCCCCCCGATATGCCCCTTGCTTCTGACATTGTAAAGGCGATGGAAGCGGAGTTGCGTAAATAGGGAGTGGGGAGTAGGGAATGGGGAGTGGGGTTGTTGTTATTAATCTATGCGTGGGCTTCACGATCAGATAACGGACAGAAACACCCTTCTTCCCTTTGTGTTCTTCTAACCTTTGTGAACCTCAACCGAGCCGCGAATGCGGCGAAGGTTCCCCTCTTGATCTTTGTGTGAGTTCTTCTTGAATAAAATCAGGACTTTTTTAATATTCTTGAATCAAAAAGCAGATTGAATACGTCGGCGGCGGTTTCGGCGAATTCGATAATTAATGAAGAGCGGATGTCTTTGTCCAGCTCGTTCCAGTCTTCTTCGTTATCTTTGGGGAGTATCACTTTTTCCATGCCGTTTCTGATGGCGGCAAGCAGTTTTTCTTTTAAGCCGCCAATGGGAAGAACTCTTCCCGTGAGGGTAAGCTCGCCTGTCATGGCGATGCAGGTGCGCGGCGGAACTTTGCAAAGAGTGGAGAGCAAGGAAGATGCGAGCGTGATGCCGGCGGAAGGTCCGTCCTTGGGGATTGCGCCTTCGGGAACGTGGATGTGGAAATCGGTTTTTAATAAATCTTTCGCAAGGAAATTGTATTTGTTTCCGGTACTGCGCAAATAGGAAAGGGCGATTCTCGCGCTTTCCTTCATTACGTCGCCTAGATTTCCAGTTATGACAAGCTCTCCTGTTCCTGAATAGCGGATTGTCTCGACAGGCAGAATGGTTCCGCCCGTTTCCGTCCACGCAAGACCGTAAGTTACGCCGACCCGCGCTTCCCTGAATACGACATCCCGTTTGTATTTTTTCTTGCCAAGTAATTTTTCAAGGTTTGAAGGCGTAACAATTTTATTATATTCAGATACGGGCTTATCCTTGCCGTAACCTTTATTCACCGCGTCCCTTGCTATGCGCCTTATGCACCGCGCCGTCTCTCGTTCAAGGTTGCGCACTCCCGATTCCATTGTCCAGTAACGGATAATGTTCTTAATTGTATCGTCCCTGAATGTGATTTTTGCCGAAGATAATCCATTTTCGCGTAACTCTTTGGGAACTAAAAATTGTTTGGCTATGCTCAGTTTTTCATTTTCTCCGTAACCGGGAACTTCGATTATTTCCATGCGGTCAAGCAGGGGGTACGGAATGGAGTGAAGAGAGTTTGCGGTAGTTAAAAACATTACTTTGGAAAGATCGTATTGAACTTCAAGATAGTGATCCACAAAGGTTGAGTTTTGTTCCGGATCAAGCACTTCAAGCAAGGCGGACGCGGGGTCTCCGCGAAAATCGCTTGAAAGCTTGTCGATTTCGTCTAACAAAAATACGGGGTTAACCGTTCCCGCCTTGCACATGGACTGAATAATTTTACCGGGCAAAGCTCCCACATAAGTCTTTCGGTGCCCCCTGATTTCCGCCTCGTCGCGCACGCCGCCCAGTGAAATACGCACAAAATTTCTTCCCAAGGCGCGCGCGACAGATTTACCCAAGCTTGTTTTCCCCGTTCCGGGCGGCCCTACAAAGCAGAGGATCGGCCCTTTTACCGAATGGGGAACTGATAATTTCGCATTATCTTTAACCGTGTCTTTAACAGCTTCATTTTTGATTGCGTTGTCTTTAAGCGCGTCATCTTTAATAGAGTCGTCTTTTAACGTTTTGTTATTAAGCGCTTCGTCAGCCTGTAACTGCCGCACCGCTATAAATTCAATTATACGGTCTTTTGCCTTCTTCATGCCAAAATGATCTTCATCTAAGATTTTCTCGGCTTCGGCAAGGTTGACGGAATCAGCCGTGAAATTGCTCCATGGAAGGTCGGCTATCCATTCAAGGTAGCCCCGTAAAACCGCCGCTTCAGGGGAGAGGGGCTGGAGTTTTCTAAGCCTTTTTATCTCTTTTTCCGCCTTTTCCTTAACGTCAGATGGAGGATTCTTTTCCGTAATTCTTTTTTCAAGAATGGCAAATTCGTCCTCTATTTTATCTTTGCCAAGCTCCTTGTTAATTTCGCGTAACTGTTCGTTAAGGATATATTCACGGTGGCGTTTGTCCATCCGTTTTCTTACTTTGCCTGAAATATTTTTTTGTATGCCGTATATTTCATTTTCTTTTTCAAGCATTTCAAGGATCGCAAGAAATCTTTCCCTTGTGTCGGCATACCCCAAAAGCTCTATTTTTTTCTCGGATTTAATATTTACCGCGTTAGACACAAGATTTGCGAGGCGTTCCGGGTCTTCCGATTTTTCAACTGCGGTAAGAGTGTCGGGATTTATTCTTCCCGAGTATTCGGCGTATTGGGAGAATGATTTTTGGACGCTTCTCATTAAACCTAGGTCTTCCGAACTTAACGGTTCGCTTAAACCGATTGTTTTAACCGGTTCCACTCTTACCATTGAATAAGCTTGATTCGTATTGAGTGAAATAATTGTTCCCCGGTATTCGCATTGAAACACTACGCGGTAAGTATTGTCGGGAAGTTTTAAATGTGAAATTATTCTTACTACAGTTCCTAGCGCGTAAGGTTCGTCGGATGACAGGCGCAGATCGTTCTTTTTTAAACACGCGGCAAAAAGGCGGAATATATTCCTGTAGAAATCAAGCAAATCCGAAGGTTCAACTTTTTTCTGTTCTACCACTATGCTAAATTTCTCAAAAACATCCTCAAGTATGGACATTCTTTCTTTATTTGTTAAAAGCATAAATTTCCCCATAGTTTTTAAAAACACCCCATTCAACGAATGGGTTTTGATTATGCGTTCAAACGGCAACCGCCATTAGAACGCTGCCTTTAGGCAATGCCTTTAGGCTACCCCTCCCAATAAGCGGTTTCAAAATACCGCCCATAAGATTATTTTACCATAATGTTAAAATAAAAGCAAGCGGGAGTGATATAAGAAAAAAAATAAAAATTGACCGATTTTAACGGATATAATGATGAGAAATTAAACTTTGGAACGTAGATTTTACGCATTAACTACGCATACCAAATTCTCCTAATTTTATTCAATCCTTATCCATAATAGGTTTATGGAATCCTTAAGATTAATCCCCGGTAAAGACCGCTTTTTAATCCTTTGGTAGGCCAACAGCGCATTTTTTCCTCCGTGTGCGCTTCGTTGAGCCGCCCCCCTCCCTAGTGTCATTTGAACACAGCGGCGGCCTGATAAAATTACGGAACGCGTCTGCCCGCTTGCCTGACACTAAAACAGGTCAGGAAACGGTCAGTCGCCCCTAAGCCCCATTAGGCTTATATTAATCGTCTGACCGCTTTTTTGCAAGCGGTCAAACGGCATCAAAAAAGGCACCAGACGGCCTTTAATCCGACCGCTTCCTGACCACTTATAAGTGGTCAGGAAAGCGGTCAGATTTTACGTCATTTTAATAATCCGCGTAGTCAATCTCTTGCAGCGTACGGACAACATTATCCGTGCCGGCCTGTGCAACGAAGACCTTCGCGCCTTTGCCGCCCCACAGTAACATGTGGTTGGGCAGCATTGCCTTGACAACTTTAGTGCCGTCGTCATTTTCAAGCGTAATGTCCTTGATGTAGTAAGTTGCGCTTAAGCTTCCGCCGGCAGGACCAACCGGTCCAATTGCCAACAGAACAACGCCTGTCGCGTTCTTATCGCATTGTAAAGCCGCATTAATATTATTGAACGTTCTTGAATCAGTCTTCCAGTCGGTAGTAAGGGCGGTTCCGCCGTCAGATGAACCAATCAATTTACCGTCACCCGCGTTACCCATGCTGCCATTGCGCGGAGTACCAGTAGGATCAGCCCACTCACCGGCGCCATAATTGCCCCATACCCGCAGACGGGCGTTTGCGGCAGAATCCGCTTTAAGCGTATAACTAACTTTGGTGTAGTCACCGAGCTTTGCGCCGGTAGGCAGATTAAATCCAAACACCGGTACTGCGGTATTTGTTACGTCTACCTTATCGATCCAGTCATACAGTTTGCGGGTTACCTTGTCATTGCCGTTCTGTGTAGCATAGGCGTTTGCGCCCCAGCCTTGTAATACTAACGGATGATCGGGATGCAGCGCCGGGACAACAAGAGTGCCATCAGCGTTTTCAAGCGTGATTTCCCTAATATAGAAGGTCACAACTCCGCTTCCGCCTCCCGGAGGCGCAAACGCTAATGACAGCAAGGTAACGCCTGTTGCGTTCTGGGCTGTTGCCGGGTTAGAGCTAAGAGCATTCAATGCCCAATCATAATCATTCCATTCATCAACCTTATCCGAATAATCCGTACCCCCATCTGAACTGGCGAGTAATCCATCGTTTGTAGTATTCTTCAGACCCTCAGAAGTGCTATAGGTATTAGAAGGATCATCCCACTTGGTTGGATCATAGGGCCCCCATACCCGCGCGCGACGTGTTTTGTTTTCTAGGGCATTGTAGGTTGTTCCGTCAAGTTTGGCTGAGAATTTAACTTTGGTAAAATCGCTAAGCTTTTTACCCGCAGGTATGTTAAACCCGTACACCGGCGCATTAGTATTTACGGTCGTAACCTTGTCCACCCACTTTGTCGGCATAATAACAGTAGCCGCGTCAATTACGCCCGCCACCGCTGATTTGGTAATCGTACTCTGTGTGCCGACCGTATTCTTTACATTTGCGTAATAGTACTTAGTTCCGGAAGAAGTCCCGCTGTAGGTGCTTCCTCCTGTTGTGGGAGTACCTGCTCCAACTGATGTGCCTACACCATCGGCGGCATCCGCTTCAAACCATTCATAGCTGATGGTTCCGCCGTCTTTGGGCGTAGAAGCCGCTACCGTAAGGTCAAACGTTTCCCCAATAGCTTTTACCGTGCCTTGCGGCTGGGTAGTAATAGTAGGAGCCAACGCCGGGTAACTCGGAGTCGCGGGACCGCCTTTCAGTACCGCCCTGCCGTAGTCGGTGGCGTTCTGGTAGTTGGTATGGTCAACGTTGTTCCACACAATAACGCCGTAGCGGCTTCCGGTTACGGGCGCGGTATTAATCTGAAGTTCAAAACCAAATTCCCAGTCGTTCCTGTAGGTTGTTGCGTCAAAGAATTTCTCTCTCAGCCTCCACGGAGCTTTCAGAATAACGATATACCCGCTGCCATCCGCTTTCTTCCATGAAGCCCATTTATTCAGTTCTCTCATTGCCGCGGGTGATCCGCCTTCGCCTGATACCTGGCCGTTAAGCGCAAGCCTGTACTGACTGCCGCCGCCAATGGGGTTGCTGTTGGAATATACGCCGGCGCCGTTAGCGTCCAGCGGGCCTTCATTAACAAAAAGCTCAAAAGAGTCGGTATTGTGTTCGTTATCAGTATCACTCATGTCAGGATCGGTTACGTCAACGTATACCGTAAGTCCTTCCTCGTCCCACAGTGCCTTTGCCCACGCCGTGGTTTTGCCGGGTATTCCGTCCGGTTCAGGAGCGGCGCCTCCCCTAATCGCTTTGAATTCATCCGAGCAGTCATTATTGTAGAGTTTAACGATTGGGTAGGTTTGCAGTTGCGAATTATCCCAGACCGTGAGATCCGACGGTTGATCATGGCCACTGTTGAATTCCTGGGTTCCGTAATAAATATCTCCAATCTGCATAAAGTTAATTTGCAGTTTGTAGTACCCTTTGGCACCGGTCGCCGAAGTTACCTCTATATAGAGGTATTCGCCGTCTGCAAATGTGATTGTATTTGTATCATTAAAGGTGGGTTCCTCAGTTCCTACAGCGTGGCCGTATTTTACGGTTCCCGTTGCGGTTACAGGCGTAGCCGTTATCTGTAATCCTCCAGTAGGTTGTCTATCAACAACATAACTAAAGAGAACGGTGCCAGGCACGGCAGACTGCCATGTGGCTCCAGCCGCAGGTATGGTAACGCCGGTTTTAACGCCAATATTTAATGTTGCCAGGGCTACGTCCGCTAATGTAATGTCAATTTTGTAATATGATTTGTTTTTTCCATTTTTAACTTCGATGCACAGAATATCTCCTGTCGCAAAAGAAGTGTCCGGATCCTGCCAAAAATCAGGGTCTTCGTCTGCTTTGTAGGTCCAAAACCCAATTTCAGCTTCGCTGTCCGTCGCGGTCGCCGTAACAGTAGTGTTAGCCTGCAATATTACAACGTTTCCGTGCGCAGTTACGCCGTTTAACGTGGCTGCCGGCGTGCCAAGTGTCGCTTCAATTGTGCCAAATTTAACGCTACTCAGACTTGTGTCACCAGGTTGTACAGGTGGTTTTTTCTCAGGCTTATCAGAACCGCTACTGCAACTGATAATGCCCAGAATTGCTATTGCCGCAAATAGGGCAATACCGATTTTAAAAATCTTTCTCATTACTCTCCCTCCTCAATCTATTAGGAATACTGTCCTTTGCAGCTCACCGTCAGGCTTTGCCCAACAAAAAAATTATTTTGACGCGCAACGCGCGATTGTCCACCACTATAACTGCATGCAGAAGCGCAGGTTTATCCACTGGGACTGCCTGATCGGCTCCACTCCCGCGTCTATGCTCGCCTGATACTCATGCAAATACGCCCTGCGGAAGTTATACGCAAAGGCGACATAAGACGACCCAAAGTTAAGCTGTATTTTCGGTTCGATTTCTATAAACTGAAACGGAGAACCTTCATACATCTTGCCTTCGCCGAAATCCTGTCCGTACCAGAACATAACGCCGGCACTCAACTGGTTGTTAAGGAATTTCCAGTAAAAACTGGGCCTGATGTGCAGCACGCTCCTCTTGTCGCCAACGTCAAAACCAAGGCGCACCTGGGCGGTAAAATATTCGGGATCGTACTGTAAAAAGAGCCAGTTTTGAAACAGTTGGCAGCTTGGGTCTTCGTCGTATAACGCTTCTAAAAAACCTAACGCCCAAATCTGAAAACCGGGCAGATACTTTTGTATAACCCGTTCTTCAACGCGGTACAACAGCGAGTCTTCCTTGTCGCTGGTTTCCGCGCCGCTGCCCTGTATCTTGTCCACATTGCCGTCTAGACGGTAGGCGAAACGGAACAGAAACAGGTCGTTGTCATAGGAAACGCCCAGCACCGATTCACGCAGAATCTCAATCAATGTCATCGGCTTGTCATTGGGCCAGCCCTGATCGCGTCCCTTGTCATAAAAATTTAAGACAAATCCCGCGTTTAAGCCGGGAATAAAAGACGGCTTCCATTCTGTGCGCATTCCGCCGCCGCTTGCGGTTTCAAGTTCCTTCCACATTTCAGGTCCGCCGGTTCCCCAGGGAGACGCGCCAAGTTTGCCGACCGAGAATGTAAGCTGGTCTTCAAGAAAATTTCCGTAGGCAAAAGCGTACTTCCAAGGGGGCGCGGTGTCTATCCAATTGTCCCATTCAACGCGGGTTTTAATGCCCATGTTTTTGACGGCATAGTCCAAATCCAGCCGGAAACGCCCCTGTCCGTTGCCCGCGTCGTCTTTACTGCCCAACGCCACGCCTTCGGTAATATCGTCCCTTCCCTGATCCTGGCTCTTAGTCCACAACAAGCCGCTTTTAGCGTAACCGGATATTTTTATTTCCTGATCCGGATACTTCGATTCCTGCGCAAAAGCTCCGGCGCATAACGTAATGCCCAAGATGAAGGCCAAAGCTGTTTTTATGTTCTTACTTCTCACTTCCCACTCCTAATTTATTTTGTAAACCTTACCGACACGATATTACTGCGTGGCAGCATGATAACCGCGGATGTTCCGTCGCCGCTTAATATAACTTTTTCCGTCTTGGCTTTTACGTTCGCGTTAGACCTCATTGCCGTAGCGGTTTTGGCGACAAACCCCTGCGGCAGTTGAATCTTGACTGTTCCCATATCCAAACCGCCCGAACCGTTTGTGTTGGTGGGAGTCCACATAACAACGCTGTAGGTGTTACCGTCATCCGACATAAAACCTGTAAATTTCGCGGCGGTGCTGTTACGGTCAAATTGGCTGTTGTTTACATTCTTGCCGACGCTTAAAGCGGTTTTTCCGTCGGCCGCATAGCCTTGTACGGACACGTCCACGCGCCACATTTCCTTGCTGAACTTCGCGTAGTGGGACAGACCGTAACCGCGCGGGTACACCACGCTTTCAGAAGTGCCGTACTCCCCGTCTCCGATTACGCTGTAAAACCTCTTCAAGTACCACCATATAAAGGCGCTTTCGTCGTTCAGCCTTATGCTGATGTCAACGTCGTTCAAGAACTGCCACACGTAATTCCATAAGGAATCGTTGGGGTAGGCGGTCGCGTTGCCTGAGTTGATGTTGTGTTCGGTCATCCAGACTTCTCTTTTGGGTTCTTTGTCAAGAGCGTTAGCGTAACGTATCTGCACGTCTCCGTAGATATGGCGGCCTATAACGTCAATAGCCGCGCGAGAAACGGGATCATTCAAGGCCGCGTCATTAATCGCGGGGTTATTGGCGCTTTCGCCGTTCATGGTCAGAACATTGGGAATCGCTTTGCCGCCGCCATAGCCTGGTATCGCTGTGGGGATAGTGGTAAAATGCCCCTGCTCCTTAAAGAAATCCCGCATTTGTTCCGGCGTCCATTCGCATCCGTCATAAC
>NZ_BDHF01000031.1:0-19582 GCF_054786115.1 Treponema sp. R80B11-R83G3
GTTCCATGCCTAAGAATAATTCAATCGGAGTTCTTTTTGAAATATCGGAAAAATCCCAGCATGTTGATATGCGGAAGAACACGCTGCGGAATTGATGCGGATAAATAATAGTGTCAAATCCCGCTCCAAGAAGAAAATTTTCGGGATCAAACGATGCGTCTTTTGAAGGTTTCTTGTAGAAAGCGCCGTCAATTACGGGGTTTATGTGCAAATCAAAACCTAATGAACGCAAGAATTTATTATTAGGAAACCATTTATAAGCATCTATTTTTAACGCCCTTATATGTATATCCAAATTTAAAGTAAGAATAAATTCAGCGTTTACGTCTTTATCATAAACGCCGCGTAATAAATCTCCAGCGTATTCATAATTTGAATTTATCCAATGCCGGTGGGATAAACGGGCGGAAAACCCAAAGATATCTTTAATAAAAATAAAAAAAGTTTTTATATCTATGCCGTAATCATATTTCCACGGCTCTATGTCGATTTTAGGATAATAAAAATTATAACTGTATGAATTGTTAATTTGAACATTAACGCCTTTACGGAAATTATCTATCCAGTTTAAACGTCCAAAATAAAGCGTATGATTAAAAAACGCTATTGGCCCTATTCTGTTTTCTAAAAGAGGCCACAATGGGAGTTCATGATTAAAAACGGCATTAACATTCGGAGTATAGGTAAGTTCTCCGTATTCGCCGATTTCAAGGCCGGTTGGAATCTTCCATGTTATGCTTGGCTTGCTTGACAAATAAAGTCCTTCCTGAAAATCCCCGTAATAAGGTTTGTCTGAATCGTCATTTTCCTCGTTTAAAATAAAAGATTCTGAAAACAGCAGGTTAAGAGTCGAGCGTTTAATGGGAATGTCAAGCGAAATCGCCGTCTTATTTTTATAATAATAGGGAAGATCCATATCAGGGCGGTAATCAAAATAATTGTCAAAATCAAAAAGAAAGTCAAGGCCAAAAACCTGAAACGGCACCCCTGAATCCACCATTAATGAAAAGAATGATTGTCCGTCCTGATCGTATTTGTAACCTAAATCAACCCTTAAAGCATGCATTGTTCCAAAAAAATTGTAATCACGGGCTTTAATTGTTAATTCAAAACCGTAATTTGAACTGTATTTAGGATACGGAAGCGCGATTATATTCCATGTGTCTTCAACATATATTTGCAAGTCCACGGGATACTTGCCGTCTTCCGCCGCTTCTCCGATAGCATATTCTATTTTGACATTATCTTTTAAAACTCTTTCATTTGTAAGGAGCTGCCTTTTATCTTTTATAAATTTAATTAAATTTGTTTTACCTGTTATTTCTTCCCCTTTTTTTAATTCAGTTTTGTTATTTAATACAAAAGGAAGAGTCCTGCCTATGACGTTATAATTAAAAGAATTAATAATAAATATTGTTTCCTCGGAGTATTTATCATCTTTTAAAATTTCAACTGAAATAACGTCTTCTTCCTGTTTTTTTTCACTTGTTTCATTTTTGTCTTCTTCGCAATAAACGTAAAAGCAAACAATAAAAAACATTAGAAATAAAATTGTTTTTCGTAAAGTCAAAATGAATGCCCGCCAAGTAGTATATTTTCCAATATTTGCGTTTCTTTGGTTTCAAGAAATACAACGCGCGCGCTTTTATCATCAGGAACAATAAAGACAAGCCGTCCGTTTTTTTTCTTTTTATCGCTTTTCATGGCGTTTAATAACGCGTCTTTGTTAACCGCCGCCGGATGGGGGCATGAACATTCATAACCGGATGATTTAATAAGGTCAATAATTTTTTTCGCCCTTTCGCGCGGCGTAACGCCTAACGCAATTCCAAGCTCGCAGGCGCGTACCATGCCCCATGCGACGGCTTCCCCATGCGTAATATTTCCAAAGCCGGCGGCGCTTTCAAGGGCATGGGCGAAAGTATGCCCAAGATTTAATAACATTCGTTTTCCCGATTCGCGAAAATCTTCGCTGACAATGCCGCCCTTGTACAAAACGGCTCTTTCTATGCACTTATCAAGCGCGCCGTCTTCCAAAAATTTATTTAAATTGTCATAATTTACAGCTAACGGCGTTAACTGCTCAAGAAAATCATCGCCGCAAAGGACGGCAGTTTTTATTAGTTCCGCCATGCCGCTTTTTATTTCTGAGCGAGGTAATGTGGAAAGAACGCCTGTCGGCAAAAAAACGCTTTGCGCCGGATAAAAACTGCCTATAAGGTTCTTTATGCCAAAAAGATCAAAACCTGTTTTGCCGCCGACAGACGCGTCAACCATGCCGAGCAGGGTAGTGGAAACAAGCGCAAAACGGCAGCCGCGCATATAAATTGAGGCGGCAAAACCCGTAAGGTCGCCGATTACTCCGCCGCCGACGGCGATAAAAACGCCGTCTCTGCCTAATGCGGCTTTGTTGGCGGCGGCAAGTATTGTTTCTACGGATCGCCATGTTTTATTATCTTCGCCGCTTTTTAAAAATACGGAAGGATAATCATCGCCGCCAGATATTTTGGCGGCGATATAGGCGGTGTTTTCATCGGCTATGATTAACGGTTTAAAAGAGGCATCCGCTTCAAGCCCTAATTTTTGGGCAATTAGGCGTATTGTGGGAATTTCACGGCTGATTTCAACGTATGTGTTGTATTCGTTAAATGTAAAATGCAAAAAAATACCTTTCCGGAAAAAACCGGAAAAAAACAAGATAAAAACTGTCAATCCGCATTAAACGTTATGAAAGACTTTTAGCGGTCAGACAGACGGCATTTCATTTGGCAGCCGAAACATACTCAAAATAAATGACAATTTCTACCTTAGAGTAGCAATAATTTGGAGGTTTTTCAAGTCTTTATTATTAATAGTGTAAAATATTACTCTGAAAGATACATAATACACTCTTCTATGCTATTTATTAGCGAATTTTTTGAAAATTTGCTTATTTCATTCTTTTTATCAAGATATTCAAGCCAACTGATAAGAAATTCATTGGCTGTTTTCCTGTTCAAAGGCAAGTATTTGCCGTTCAAGATATCTTCTCCTTCTTTATTGCGGAAAATGGCCTTCCCTTTATAAATCAATCTAATGTCAGAAAGCAGGTTTTTTCGCGTTCTTGCGAGTAAAACAAGAGTTTCACTGTTAAAATAATCCTCGTAAAAAAATTTTTTGTATACGGTATAATCCCATTGATAAAGCGGAAGCCTTATTCTGGTGAGTAATTCATGTTTTTCAAGCGTCGTATGTTCTTGTGAGTGATAACGGGAGGAGGAAACCCACCTCGTCGCGTTTGAGGCGTTTCTAAATTCATATTGGGCGTCAAGGGCGGTAAGAACGGCGGGCAAATCGAGGAGGCGGGAAGTACTGCAAATATTGCCTCCGATAGTGGCAATATTCCTTAATTGGACCCCCGCGATTTTTTTTAAACATGAGCATAAAACATCGGGCACGATTTTTCCAAGCATTAATAATTTGTTTAATTTTACCATTGAACCGATTTCAAGGTATTGTTCCGTTCTTGTGATATGTTGCAGGTCTTCAAGTTTATCCAGTGAAAGAAATACGGGCGGCAGGAACAGTATATTTCTTTCCTGTTTGCCGATAACGTTAGTGCCTCCGGCGAACAAGATTGCATCGGGAAAACGTTCCCATGCCGAAAATAATTCCTGAAATGAAGAGGGAATAACAACCTGGTTAAGAGGTGCCTTCATTCAGCCTCCTGTGCCGCTCTGCGGCAATGTTATTTACGGCTTTTACAAGCCTTTCCACATTGGTACAACGGCATTTTATCCCTGAGAATCCCATTAAAATTTCTTCTTTGGTAGGGAAGGGGATATTCTCGATAAGGGCTTCGGCGCACAGGATTTTTCCCGCTTCGCAGTAACCGCAATTTCCAAGATGTTCCTGTTCAAACCCGTTTCTTATTTCCTGACATTCAATTGTTTGTGAAAAACCTTCGATGGTGATAATTTCGGCCCCGCGTATTCTAAAAGCGGGTATTAAGCAAGCCGGGCTGACCTGCCCGTTAAAAATGATCGTGCAAGCGCCGCATTGCCCGGCAAGACAGCCCGGTTTTGATCCAAACAAACCGAAACTGCCACGCAGTATGTCTATTAGCCGCACTCCTGCCTCGCCGTCAAAAAAAACGTCTTCGCCGTTTAAGATAAATTCAATTTTCATCTTGCCCCCTGTACGGAAGTATCAAGATTTTTTACGCGGACAATTTCCCATAAGTCATTTCTTTTTAGCGGAATTGTTTTAAAGCCGTAATCCATCGCTTGGGAGACCGCCTGAAGGAACGCGGCGGGTATGCATGTAAACGGAAGATCGCTTATTCCCTTTGGCTCGTTTGAATCGTCCGAGATAAAATCTATATGAATAGGCGGAATTTCCACGGGGGAAAAAATGGTAAAATTATCGTATTGCGCTCTTGGAATAACGCCGTTGACATACTCGATATTTTCCGTAAACGCCCATCCAAGAGACTGGGCAGCCCCGCGCGTCAGCGCCCTTTTAGCCCTGTTGGCCGAAATGATTTTTCCGCCGTCAACGCCGAGCCAGACGCCGCGCACGACGGGAACGCACTCCACAAGGTCGATTGACACTTCCACTACGGCGCACGCCAATCCTAATTTTGAAAAACTGTTAATATCAAGAGTTTGCTCAGGGGGAGGGGCAAAACGTCCGCCTAAAAGGGTTCCGTTATAAGGTTTTATTGAACGGCGGACTGTAATTGGCAGAGGATCGTGGAAACGCTGTTTACGGATGGCAAGGCAGCATTTTTCCACTAATTTGGTAATAACGGTAATATTTCTGGATTCGCATGAAGGGCCGCAATCGGGCGCGTTAGTTGAAATAATACTGACCATATCGTGTTCTATGGACAAGGTTTCCATGGCGATCCTTGCCCATATTCTGGAATAATCTTCAGGGCTTGTAATGCTTGATTTTATTTCAAGAACGCTGTCTTTTGTCAATGTTACTTCCACGCTATATGCTCCATTATCCTCGCCATGATAAAGAAGCCCGTTCCCCTGAAACCCGCAAGCTATTCCTATTCCGCGAGGCTTTTCGCCTTTATCGGTTTTTTTTCCTTTGCGCGTTTGGCGGAGTAATTCATAAGATGCCCATTTATGATTATAATCGCTCATTTTGGCGGTAGTTTTAATCAATTTTTCGCCTGAAATACTGTTTTTATTTTTTGGCAAAGGCAGTAGAATCTGCGTATTTATATGTTTTTCCCTCCATTCGGCAGGGTCTTGATTAACCATATCGGCAATCAGTGAAACATGGCGCTCTATGGCAAAAAGGCCCTGCGCCAAACCAAAACCGGTAAACGGCCCTTGCGGAGGAATATTTGAGCAATATGCCTTTGCCGTAAGGTTAAGTTTATCAAAATTATATAAACCGAGCGTTCCAAGGCATATTTTATCAAGAATCTCGTTTCCGTTAACCTCGTAAGCACCCAAGTTAACAGAAATATCGATATTTA
This sequence comes from Treponema sp. R80B11-R83G3, assembly GCF_054786115.1. Lineage (NCBI taxonomy): Bacteria > Pseudomonadati > Spirochaetota > Spirochaetia > Treponematales > Treponemataceae > Treponema > Treponema sp. R80B11-R83G3. The sequence goes on from NZ_BDHF01000031.1 coordinate 5,480, forward strand.
CGGCGTTTATACCGCCTTTATCGTCAATTGAGGATACGATATTTATATTTGTGCCGCAGCGTTTTGGAGTGTAAAGAAAATCCTCTTCCCTGCTAAGGATAAGACGCACGGGTTTTTTTGTAATGAGAGTCCCCAATGCGGCATGGCACGCGATTAAAGACGGATACCATAATTTTCCGTCCATGTGAAGGTTAAGGCAAGTAGGCTCTACAAAAACCAATGACGCGTCAATATTCAATACGCTTGTAACTGCCCTCTTTACGTGGTATGGCCATTGCGTGGAGGTTTTTATAGTAATAGGGGCATTTATGCCGCTCTTTAAACTATTTTCATCCTGTTCACTATTTAACCATGAAATTGCTCCAATAGGCTCCGCGTACCAATGTTCCTGAATGCCTGTTTTATAACTGCTTGTTACTATCCGTCCTGTTTCATTAAACGTATCAAACGTGTTTCCAGTATCAATTTTCCTTGTTAATCTAAGGGTATTTTCATTGCCGTATGAAAAAATGGCGTTTTCTTCATCGTCAAGCACTATGCATCTGGATGAAAATTCTTCCAGTTTTGTTTTATCCGGCCCCAATAAAATACCAATAGGCTCACCGATATAATTTAAATTTTCTTCCGCAAGAATGGGGATTTCAGTGTTTTCGAGCCTGTTTTTGCCGGGAATGTCTTTTGCGGTAATGAACGTATAACCGTCGGGAAGCAAAGGAACATCAACGTTTATTAATTTGCCCTTGGCCACTGGCGATCTTATTGTTACCGCATACAACAAATCGGGAGGGTAAATATCTTCCAGAAATGGGAGAGTTTCCATTATTGGTATTTTATTGTTATTTTAATGAAATTACAATATCACGCGTTAGCCTTGAAATTTTACAGTGGCGAACTCTCACAAATATTGATGAGAGAATTTTATTGCCGCCACTGGTATTTTTTATTATTTTTTATCATATAAAGGGAAAAAATTATGAGTAATGATTTAACGCCTCGGCAACAAGAATTATTTAATATGCTCCTTAAAGGCATTCCGCCCAAGGAAATCGCCAATAACTTGAATATCGCTTATAATACGCTGTTGTATCATCAAAAAAAATTATACCGTAAGCTTGGAGTTCATAATATTCAGGAATTAATGGCTAAATATTCGCATGAAGTTAAAGATGAGCCGGCCAATGAGCCGGTTGTAGAATCAGAAACAATAACCATCCGTAAAAGCGTGCTGTTCGGAACGTTTGGAATTCTTATAAGCCTGTTAATAGTTACGATTGTTCTTTTGTTTAATTAGCTTTTTTTTCAAGAATGCCATAATCATTAAGAACGACCCGTAACATTTCCGTACTGCGGTACGCTTTCGGTTTGGCGGGATCAAACCTGCAAACGGGGCGCAATTCATCAACTAGTTTTTTAGTGTCTAAAACAAAGGGATTTTTTTTGCTTACCTTTAAAATTCTGCTGTACTCCGTTTCTGTTTGTACTTCGTCTTTGCTGATCAGGGTCTCGTCAAGCCTTTCGCCTGGACGCAGGCCTATGTATTCGATTTTTATTTCCGAATCCGGCTCATAACCGTGGAAACGTATCAACTGTTCGGCTAAATCGCGGATACGCACGGGTTCTCCCATGTCTAACAGGTACAAACAGCCGTTCTCGCCGACACCGCCAGTTTTTAAAACTAGCGAACACGCCTCGCTGATGGTCATAAAATAGCGTCTCGCGTCCGGGTGGGTGACTGTCACCGGTCCGCCTTTTTCGATTTGCTGCTGGAAAAGCGGAACAATCGATCCTCGGGAGCCTAGCACATTTCCAAAACGGACTACTACAAAGTTTGTCCCGTTTTTTTGAGAGTCCGCGCTTGCGGAAATAACCAACTGTTCGCAAATGCGTTTTGACGCTCCGTAGACGGATACGGGATCAACCGCCTTATCGGTGGATATGTGGACAAAACGTTTAACGCCGTATTTTACGGCGGCATTGATAAGATTTTCAGTCCCAAGAACGTTGTTTTCTATCGCAGCTACGGGGTTTTCTTCCATCATGGGGACATGCTTGTATGCCGCCGCGTGAAAGATAGCGTCTGCTTTTAAGTGGCTTAAAATGTAATCAACAAAATCCCCGTCTTTTAAGTCTCCGATTACAGGCACAATTGCCGCTTTTTCCCCGACTCCTTCGTCCTGTAAGAGCCGCAGTTCCTTGTCTATCAGGTAAATTGAGTTCTCTCCATGCCCTAGCAGATAAAGACGGGACACTCCGCCCGAAAGCAATTGTCTGCATAATTCGCTGCCTATTGAACCGCCTGCGCCTGTGACTAAAACGCGTTTGCCGCGTACATAAGAAAGGCTCTGTTTAAGTTTGATTGTTACGGGGTTGCGTCCCAGTAAGTCTTGCAGGTGTATGGAGCGTGTCTGTATAAAGTGCGCATCCCCTTCGACTATTTGGGAAATCCCGGGAAGAATACGGATTTTCTGGAAGTTGGCTTTTTTAAGGATAGAGTAGAGTTCTTTTAAGTACTCTTTACTCGCGCTTGGAATCGCTATAATCGCTTCGTCTGCGGGGTTTGTCTTTAATAGAAGGGCTACGTCTCGGATTGGCCCCAATACGGGGATTCCGTCGATTCTTTTGCCTATTTTTTCAGGATCGTCGTCTAAAAACGCTACTACTTCGCCAAAAATCGCCTTTGTCGTTATTTCGCTTGCAAGGGTACGTCCGGCAAATCCCGCCCCGATAATGTACAGACGTTTTGATTTTTCCATTATCTCCCCTTATCATTATCTAACGACCCTATCACCTCAAAAGCCAGATCGATAGAAAATGAATCATTGTAAAGGTCGAGCTTTATTTTTGCCCTTCCCTTTCTTCTATCGACCTTTATTATCCTTCCCTCAAGCCCTATTAACGGGCCTTCTACGACGACAATGCGGGAATTTTCGTTAAAATACACTTTGGAGCGTCCGGCCACGGAATCTGTGTTATTTATAAAATGGAGGACAAGTTCCAAATCCCTGTCCGCGAGCGGGGTTATGTCGCGGTTTGATTTTAAAAACCTGTAAAACCCCTCAGTCCGCCTGAATTCCCACTGGCAGGATATTATTTCTTCATCGCTGTCGGCTTCTATGAACAAATAACCGGGAAAAACCGCCGGAGTGGAGGCTTTTATCTTTCCGCCCTTCCTAATATCAAGAAGCCTCTTGGGAAAATGGATGGGGAAAGTGATTTGCGGGTGGCTGGCTTTAAAAAGTTTAATGAATTTTTCTTCTGACCGTGTTTTTACCTGTATGGCGTAATAATTCATTTTATTCAGTATATTCTTATTTTGTGTTTTGAAAAGAGTGCCGATATTAGTTATGGAGAACTAATGACAAAGTGTATCGTTATTGCCGTAATTATAGGAATTTCCCTAAATTTCAACGTTGGCGCGTCAACGGTCTCATTTTATGTGATTGAAACGGGCGTAAATGAAGATTTTGACGTAAAGGAATCGCAATCAATAGAATGGGAAAATGCGTTCATGGACGTTTTCTTTGACGCGGGGTACATAATCAGTAACGCTCCTGTTATGCGTCTTGAAAAAAGGCCGTCCGATGTTTTGCAGGTTATTGATATAAACGAGGCCGTTGTTTACGGAATTGATTATATGCTGATTGTTTTACTGGATTATAAAAAGGAGTTGCAGGATCCTAATGAAGTGTCGTTTTATATTTACAAGGTTACAAGGAAGGAAAAAGTGCTTGAAAAAAATGTCATTATGAAACGGGGATCATCACAGGATGATTATAACAATATGAAATCAATTGCAAAAGGGTTTGTTCCCTACATAGGAGAGTAGAGTAATGAAAATACGACTTACGTTAGTAATTATCGCGTCGCTTTTATTGTTTCAAGGCGCGTCCCCCTGGGAAGGTTCCGCCGCAGTCGCGCCTAACGGAGAATTGCCAGTGACCGGCTTTTATATCGCGACCAACGCGTTTCCTAAAAACACCGTAGTTGATATTACAAATATTGAAAACGGAAAAAAAACGCGGGTAATTGTCTCTAATACCTTAACCAGTCCCGGCCTTCTTGCGGTTGTTTCCCGCGAAGCCGCCGAATTAATTGGAATGAGGGCGGGTTCCATAAGCAGAATCAGAATGATACAGCCTACAGATCCTATGGCTTATGTGCGTTTCACGCAAAGTATGGCGGCAGGAACTCCCGAATATGACTCGGGAAATGTGATTGATGAAGAAAAACTGGTAGAGGAAGTTTATAACAAAGACACGTACACTCCTCCTGAAACTGCCGCTGTAAGTCAACCCGTTGAAAAGACTCCCACGCTTCCGACAGCGCCCGGTTATATTGTTGATGAGCCTGAATGGGGCGGCAGCGGCAGATTGCAAATAGTTGACGTTCCCGGTTATATGGTTGACCCGGCAGAACAGCCTTCTGTAACGCAAACAAAGCCTGACGGTGAAGATGGAAAGAAAAAAGAAATTGAATTATTGCAAGAAAACCAAAAGGACGCGCATCAAGTAGCTGAAACAGAGGAAAAGCATCCTAAAGAACCGATAAAAGAAGTACCTGAATTTATAACGGAAGCTCCGCGTGAAAAAAAAGAACCGATAAAAGACGCGCCTCAATTTATAACAGAAACCCCGCATGGAAAAGAAGAACCGATAAAAGACGTGCCTCAATTTATAACGGAAGCTCCGCGTGAAAAAGAAGAACTGATGAAAGACGTGCCTCAATTTATAACGGAAGCTCCGCGTGAAAAAGAAGAACCGATGAAAGAGGTACCTCAATTTATAACGGAAGCTCCCCGGCAAGAAGTTGTAAAAGAGGTGCCTCCACGGCAGGAAAAAGTTGAAGTTGTTACAACTCCGGGGAAGACTGAAGCAGAAACGCAAAAGGAGACTGAGCGGCAGGTTCTTGAAATTAAAGAAACAACGCCAAAACCGCCGCCTCTAACTATTTTAGATATGTTTCCTGATGATTTTATTTCCGGCATAGCGTCTACTGCGCCCGGAAAAACTGACGGGCACGTAAATGAAAATCCGCCTTCAAAGGTGAATGAAAATCCTTCCATTAAAACGATAGACAGGCTTGACAGGGGGAAGTACTACGTGCAAGTTGCGGCGCTCTCCGCTGATCTTGTTGAAAGCACATTAAATCAAATTGACCGCAGTTTTGCTCCGGTAGTTTTTAAAGGAGCAGATAACGTATACCGCGTGTTAATAGGCCCGCTAAATCAGGGCGAAAGCGCCGCCGTCCTTGTGCGGTTTAAAAGCATAGGGTATAAAGACGCGTTTGTCCGCAAAGGCGGCTGATAAATAGGGGCAGCCTGACCCGAGCAGGCCGCCCTCTGATTTAAAAAAGTAATTCGGCTCAATTTGATTATTCTCAATAAAATTAACTTGGCAAGTAACATATTCACGGCTAAAACAGGATATTTTTTAGAGGTCAGATAATTTTCTGTCAATAAAACTATCACAAGGAGACAATTATGTCAAGAAAGAAAGAAATATCGATGTTTTCATCAGATGACCTTTATATCATGAATCTGCAATTTACGGCCAAATACGGCATTGCGTTACATGATACTGCCCTTACCATAGAAGAACGCCGTATAAAGACATTGATTGCTAAAAAATATGAAAAACCTAAAATGCAAAAAGAGGAATATCGCCGTATTTGTGAGTTTACAAAGGAATATATATATAGACAGGGAAAAGAATTTGCCTTACTAACTTATCTTGCCATGGAAAAAAAGAACAATTGGGGGCTGATGGGCGATCAAAGAATATCAATTGCTTTTTGCAGAAAAATACTTAATATTTCAAATTTTCGTGAGGTCACACAGTTTGACGCCAACCGTTTTACGAGTATCCTTAAAGAAGCTGACAAACGCCACGGGAATAAATCTGGCGATGAGTACCGAGATTATTTAAGACAATATCAATTTGAATTATTTGGGAAAAAATATTGCCATGACGAGTTACGTTCCTTAAATAATGTCTTATATTTGATGGAAGTTGATTATTACTTTTTTAGATACTCTGATAATAACTACGGGTCAGAATTTATTTTTGGCGAAATAAACAAATTAGAACATGGAAATGATAAAGCTTTTATAATTGAAAAAGAGTACATTCGCTCTCCGCAGTTTAACCTTTCATGCGCTGGGAGGACATATAACAACACAATGTTGATACGCACGGAAGCCTGTGAGGTGATACTATTCAATAAATGGCAAAAATTTTATAGCCAGCCAATTTATGAATATAAACGCGCTTTAGCGCATGTGAATTCTTCAATCAGAGAAGGTTTTAAAGCTAAAGCGTTGGAGTACTATGGCGCTAAAAATACTACAGATGTTTATCAAATAAGCGGACTATTTATCAACGACATGAAATTAGGCGTGATTGTTCATGAGGTTGCGCATCATATTGTCAACGGTGATATGGATCCGATTCACAACGCGTTTAGAACAAATTTTTATGAAGAAGATGTTATAGGGAGAGCTTTGGAAGAAGCTTTGGCGGATTGGGCGCCAGAGAAAGATAATCGCAAGGGACCGATTGCCTATTTTTGCGAATTAGCCAAAAAAGACATACGTAACGGAACAGGTAATATTTACGTAAATCTGTCTGATAACTGGTTCGTTGACGAGGATGAAGAATTTTTATGTATACACAGTAACGTATTGGTTGGATTAATCTATTTATTTATTAATTCTGACGGCTCTGTTGATTTTGAACGCATAGAAAGAGATAATAAAAAAATATATGACTTCTTACAGGAACAGTTTAAAATTCTCTGTGAGAAATCTATCGATATTATTCATAACGCTATTTTTGATTTGGGTAACCGTATAATTGATTATAAGGCTCTGGAAAATGAGATACATGAGTTTTATCAATACGGCAAATACGGAGTTTCACTTGAAAAATTATATGAATATTCTTCTTTCTGGAGCGAAACCTATTTATATCTGAAAAAATATTCAAAAGAAGGATGGGATAAATATCAGAAAATGCTTACGGAACAAAGTAATTTGGTTGAGAAGCTGATTTTAAATATGGCGGACAGTGACAATAAGAAAAATTATAAATCAGTGCGCGATTATATCGTAGAGCGCTCAAAAGAAATAGGAGTGATAAAAGAGCCGCATGAGATTATTTACAAACCGGATGAATTCAAGAAGAAATTGCATGTTAATCTAATTACTTAAAAATTTTATTTGAAGCTAAGTGAAAAAAAGGAGATGTTATGCGCAAAAATAAAAAAATATCAATTTATAGCGGAATGACAAACGAAGAGCTTAATAATCTTCATGAACAATTTACATTTAAGTACGGGGCTGAGTTAAACGAAGGTAAAATTATTAAAAAGCCGTCAGCTAAACAAGGCAAAGAAATCTATTACATCGGCGAATTTATCAAGGAGTATCTTTACAGGAAATTTAGAGAATTGGCGTTGATCATTTATCTGGTTATGCAAAAATGTAATGATTTTGGAGTTATGGGCGAGGAAAGGGTGTCGGTTTCTTTTTGCCGTAATATACAAGGAATACCAAATGACAGGCATGTTACCCAATTAGACGCTAATCATTTTATGAAAAATCTTAATGAATGTGATGGGCGCAACGGCTATAAAACAGGAGAAGAATATTTGGCTTATATCAAAAATTACGAATTGGAATTATTGGGGAAAAAATATTCTTGTGCTTGTTTATTTGAATTAAACGCGATTTTTGATTTGTTAGGGTTGAATTTACGTTTGTTTTGCACAAATAGCCCTTATGGAATAAGATTCATATTTGGCGCAGTTGAAGAATTTCATTCGGATGAAAACAAGGTTTATATTGTTAATAAAGAATATATCCGTTCACCGCAATTTGTATTGTCCGTAGCGGCAGAAGTTATTTACGATTGTTCGATGATTAGGCGGGAATCTTGCGAAGTAATATTTTTTAATAAATGGCATATGTTTTATCAATTACAATTTGAACGGCAATATGCCTTGTGTAATGTCAATTCAGATATTTGCGAAGGCATAAAAGAAAAAGCGTTATATCTTTATGGCGCGTATAAAACCGAAGACGTACTGCGTATTAAAGAGACATTTATTCAAAATATGATAAATGGCATAAAATGGCATGAGGCAGGGCATAGAATTTCTTTGACGGATATGGACGCATTACATGCCGCTTTTTGGCACAATTTGCCTGAAGGGGAAGAAGTTGGAACGGTTTTGATTGAAGCTCTGGCTGATTGGGCGCCCGTAAAAGGTAAAATAAAAGGCGCAATGGCCTATTTTACGGAATTGGCAACGGCAGACATAAAACAGGCTAACAGGGAATATTATGTCTATATGTCTGACAATTGGTTTGTAAATGAATCAGAATTTATGGCTTTGATGAGTAATGTGTTGGTAGGGCTTGCAATATCTTTCATTAACGCTATCGGTTTTGTTGATTTTGAACGTCTCAATAAAGAAATTGGAGTAATTTATTCGATATTTCAAGAACGTTATAAGATACTTTTAACTAAAATATTTGACGTAATTTATCAGTCGGAATACGAATTGTGCGGGAATAAATTAAATTACAAGGAATTGGAAACGGAAACATATTATATGTATCAGAACAGTAAAAACGCGATGCCCGTGGACGAATTGCGAAAAACGCCGGCATATTGGATAAATATTTTTGGGTATTTAAAGAAATACTCGCAAACAGGATGGGCTATGTATCAAAAAGTAATTAAAAAGGAGGGGGAAACGCTTGAAAAAATAATTTTACAGAAAGTCAGTAATGATAATATGGAAAAATATAACTCGCTTCGTGAATATATTATTAAACGAGCGATAGAGACGGGTATTATTAGTAATAATGCCGCTTGACGATTTAAATGAATATTATCATGCGGTTATTGACGGCGTGCAATAGTTCGTATTAATATGCAGAATAACTCATATAAAGAGGTCAAAATGACAATAAATGAAATATGTAAGGAATATAACCTTGACAAAACTGAACAAGCGAAAATTAAATTTGCGGAACAAAGATTAAAAGCGCGTGATTTTTCATCTGATTTTGCCAGGCCTGATGAACACCTTAAATATCTGGTGGAGCAAATTTATCAAACTATTCATGAATGGGATAATAATATTAATTGGAAACTCATAGTTTTAACCATGCCGATGTACAAATTTAATGCCGGAGCGTTTTCCTTGACCGAAAAGTGTAAATTAATTATTTCTGATAATAATATTTTGGCTATAAGTAATACTCTTGCGCAACTTATGGGAAAACTTATTCCAAAATGTAAATATGGTATAGTGCCTTCAATAGATGATGATCTTAATGATATCAGAGATAAGATAAACCATATACAACTGCTTGATGTAAATGATTACAATGAATTTAAAAAAGCTGTTTTGTATTCCAATGACGGTTTGCGCGACATACATTTTAATATTTCAAATATGGATAAAATTTCTGAACAATTACGTGATGCGATATTAATATTCATATTGGCTCATGAATTTGCGCATGTTTTGTTAGGGCACCAAAAATATGAAAATGAAAACAATATTAGTGGAGTTGCCAAAAACTGGATTGAAATTGAAACTGAAGCTGATATTTTGGGGTATGAACTAATGAAAAATACCATGGCCAGAATATATAAAGATGTAATACGTAAGGCCGAGTTTAATTTGGGTTTTGAAGTATACCTTAAATATTTGGCGATAGACGAGTTGTTATCAATTATTTTCAAAGAATCTGATTTCAGCGGAACGCACCCTGACGCGGGAGGCTCCCGCATTGACAGTTTGCGAAAAGAAGTAGAAAAAACTATACCATGGAAAATTAATGAAGAAACGGAAGATACAAAAAATGAAAGTCAAATGGAGATAGTTTCATTTCATTATATTATAGATATAATCAATAATGTTTTTGATTCTTATGAAAAAAAGCTGTTTCAAGAAATAATTGGCTTGGCGGCGGCCATTGACAAACAATCTTCCAATGAAAAAGACTTTCTTGTCAAGCTTTGGGATAAAATTAATGAATCTTCAGTAAATGAAAAGCTCGATTTTTCTGAAAATGATATTCCTTGTTTAAAAACGTGGAATAGCGGTTATCTTACAAAGGCAGTATGTGAATTTGCGGATGGCGGTTATGAAAATAAATTTTATCGTATACTTGCAATGTTGCATTGTTATGAATATGAGAAATATTATTTCCGTATGTTTTCCTGCATCGGGCCGGGAGAAGGGTTTGCACAAGGCGTGAACTATTTAAATATTGAGCGTTTTGACCTAGCGGAAAAATGTTTTAAAAAAGTGATTGAAAATAAACCTAATGAATTTATTGTTGCTTTTGCGCTGGGGTATACTTATACAAAATGGGGAGAGAAATGTTATTATAAAGGCGATTTTAAAGAAGCGATAGACTTTTTTAATTTAAGTCTAAATAGTCCGGTAGTATGCAGAGAAACCTTTAAATATCGAAGTGATTCCTACAAAAAATTACGCAATAGCCAAGCCGAGGCAAAAGACAAAGAAATTACAAATATTCTTTATCTTGTGCCTAATACGGATGAGAGAGGAATAAAATTTACAAAAGATAGGCAAGTCTTGTAAACTAACCTAAATACCATTAATTATTATTCCTGAGTATGAATTGGCCCGTCCAATATATAAGGTTGTAAAGTCCGCTTAGGCCGCTTTATAGAAGGAACTCCTAAAATCATGTTAATCCGTTGTTCAGGTTCAAGTGATAAAAACAAAGTCCGCATATCCGGTCTAAGGTTATCACAATATTCTCGTTCTCTTGAAGTAAGCGATAAATATATTAATTGTTGTTTCGGCGTAATAAGCGTTGAATATATTTCACGTTGTTTTGGCGTAAGCGCTAAATATATATCAAATTGTTTTGGCGTAAGTGCAATCTGCTTTTCAGGCATTATTATTTCTAACGCAGGTTCAATCTTCCTTCCAATTACTCTTGGCGCAAAAACTTCATCCATAACTCTGTCTCTTTCTTTAGGAGCAAGAGACAGAAAATTATTCCGGTCTGTTACACTAAGTCCATCACAATATTTTCGTTGTTCATTATTAAAGGATAAATATACATTCCTTTCATAAGGATTGGATATTGAAAAATATATTTCTTTTTGGTCTTCTGTTAGGGATTTAAATTTATCGTATTGTTTTGTAGAAATTAGACGGTTCATTTCCTCATCATCTTTAAGTATATACTTATGCCTGTCAGCCGGACTTAGAGATAAAAACTCATTTCGTTTTGCATCATCATATTCAAAGCATATTTCCTGCTGTACAGGATTGAGAGTAAAAAAAGTTTCTCTTTTTTCTTTACTGAGAGATAATAAATCACTACGCTTCAATTTACTTAGATTATCGAATAATTCTCTTTGCTTAAGATCGAACCGCAAATAAGTATTTAATTCATCATTATTTGAGCTAAGAGATAAAAATACACTTAAACTTTTTTGGCTTAGCCGATCAGCAATTTCTCGCTTTTCCTCCGATAAACTTAAATAATATATTTGTTCTATCAAACTTAGTGATGAGTATCTTTTTTGTTGTTCGGAATTAAGATTATTTAATAATAATAATATAGAACGTATAGTTTCACTCTCATTAACAAATTTTTTAAACTCTTCTTCCTTTTCCTTTCCTATAAAATCTAAACTTCTTGGCGTTTCAAAATTAAAATCTTCAGAATCAAATTTGTATTGATATTTATCATTCTCCGGACCCAGTCCTGGAATATATCTTGCGTCTGTTAATTTAGGTTTGATCTGTGAAATAAAATCATACCATGCGTCTGGAAACTGATATTTGACCATGCGGAAAAACGCCGCCCATTGCGCTATTTTTTCCGCACAATCAAAAATTGCCGGACTAATATTTTTTACTTGCTTGGAATCTTGGATAGATTCAGTTAATTCTTTGATATATTCAAATTGAAAGCGGCGAGTCTTTGATTTGTTTAATAGAAAATGATAGTAAGGAACAGCGGTAAAATTTATTTTATTATTTTCAATCTTAAAAGATATTCCATTATCAGGATCAGAAAACACATAATTGTTATGTTTCTGTTTGCCTTTTTCATCAAGAAGTATTTTTTTTATATAATCGAGTGAAGAATTACTTTCTGTAAGTTTAAAAGCTTGATTGTCATTTGTATTATACCCCTTCAAGTTTATCAATTCTTTTGCTTTATAAGGAATATTGCGTACATTAGGATCTATAAAAATCGCATCGACCAAAAGAAGATTAAACCCAATAAGCGTATTTATAAATGCGGGATGGTACTCCGCAAAGTAAACCTTCTTTTCTTGATCAATAGCAAATAATCTCCTATTTATTTCACTTGTTTCGACTGGATCAGCAAGCAATGTTACACAGTTATAATAAGGAGTATCGGCAAATGCGGCAACAGGCAGGAGCATCCAATCATAAAGATCGTTGACAATAATTGTTTTGCCGCCAAATGAAACTTTAAGACGGGAACCGTCGTTACCTTTTTCATAATTATAGGTAAGTATGATTTGCTGTTTTAAGAGATTATTATCTTCAGGAACCGCAATGGCCCTGAATAAAACGCCTCCTCCTCCGCCATTACCAAATTTTACTATATCTATAGTTCTAGTTTTAAATATAGAAGGATTCCCATAGCTAAGAAAGAAATCCGCCGCATTTGCTATTTGCCTAGGATTAGCAAAAAGCTGTACAACAAGAAGAAAAGACAGCAATACAACGCTGAGAAACCGTTTTAAACTTTTCATATTTTCCCCCAATTCTATTCTCAAAAAAAAGCCCTATTTTCAGGGTAGGTCTATTTTACCATGAAAAAGAGACAAAAAGCAAGAAAAATTATGAGAAATTGATAATATTTTACAAAATTACTTAGCAAGTAAAATATAGAAAAATTACAATGTTTATAATTTGCATATAAATCATTTAAGGTCTGGTTTACTAATACATCAAGTTGGAATAAAGTCGCCTGAAGATTTATTGGCATTATTACTTGCTAAGTGCGAGGATGTTAAATAAAACGTTGTAAAATTGTATTAGCATTAATATACATTGGTATATTAAGGAGGATTAAGACATGGTTACAAGTACCGCGTTTTTGGCATTGGCGGATGAACGCTTAAACCGTTCTGTCGGGTACAGGTCTATTAATTTGCAGCCTCATTCCCGTATCAGAACAGTTCACGCCCGCTCAACTGATACTCACAAGGCGATTCAGTCAATGCTCAGGGAGTTTTGCATGGTTTCTCCGGATCAAAATCATGCGGCTATTGCCGGCGCGCAATAGTTCGTGTTAATATAAAGGGCATTCTTTTGGGTGCCCTTTATTTGTTTGCAAAATACTGTAAGGAGAAATCTATGTTAGTTTTAATTCGTCGTTTTTTTAAAAAAATATTTAGTAAGGGTAATCAGGATAAAACAGAAAATAACGATTTTCTTTTTGCCAGAACAATACCTGAAGTTAACGCTAGTAAAATAATGTCTTCTAATAATAAACCAAGATCTTCTGATGCAAAAAATGAGGAAAATATTGTTCAGTCAGTCGTCGATTATATTTTACTTTTGCCCGCTGACGACAAAAGTTGGTTTAGAAAATTAGAAGATAAACTTACGAAAATTATTCGGCCAGAAATAGAAAATGAAGTCGATGAAGAGATAAAAAATAAAAAAATTAAGGTAGAGCGTGATAATGAAATAGAGGATAGAATAGAAAAAAAACTAGAATCCATAATTTGTTGTAAGACGGAAATTTATCCAAAATTTTATAGAGATATGAAAAATTCTCAAAGTGATACTGAAAAAATTAATATATTTATTGTTATTTTAGCCGTATTTTCATATTTAGAAAAAAATATGGAAATATACAAATTAACAGATGACGAAAAGCGCAATGTTTTATTTAAAGAAATAAAGGATGATGTATTGACTGTCGCTGGTTTTTGTATCGGTAAGCAATTCCTTGATCAAATATTTAAAAAATTATTGGATTATAAAATATATGATATAGAATTTTTTATAAAATGTTTACTTAAATTAAAGAAACGTATAGATATACAC
>NZ_BDHF01000032.1:0-17921 GCF_054786115.1 Treponema sp. R80B11-R83G3
TAACCGGCAACGCTGTTTTTATTTTCTTCGCACTTTGCCCTATGAACCGCAATACATTAAACGCGTTCATCGCTATCATCAAATACAGTTCGTTCGCATTGAATTTCCCCGACGGCAGCCGTTCAATCTCATGTGGTTTTCGGCTACGCAGGAAACACTGCGGCAGTTTTTCCCCTGCAAAGGCTTGGCAGGGAAGTATGGGCGATCAACACAGTTGAGTTTTCCAACCACACGGGTTACGGCTCGTGGAAAGGTAAAGTTCTGGGCGCGGAACTTGCCGCAGAGCTTGTCACGGGGATTGAAGAAAGAGGCGTGTTAAACCGCTGTGAAGCGGTGCTTTCAGGCTATTTGGGAGACGCGTCAGTCGCCATGTCGATTGCAGACGCGGTTAAAAAGGTGCGCAGACAATCACCTAACGCGCTATACGCCTGCGATCCCGTAATGGGAGACGTAGGGCGCGGTTTTTATGTTAAATCGGATATCCCGGGCATTTTTAACAAGGAGCTTATACCGCTTGCCGATATAATAACGCCTAATCAGTTTGAACTTGACGCAATAACGGGAATAACTACGCAAAATATCAGTGATACGCTTAAAGCGATAAACGTCCTGCATGAGATGGGGCCTTCAATTGTGCTTGTAACAAGTTACAAGGAAAAAGAAGGGGAACTTTCCATGATTGCCTCCAATAAAAAAGAAATCTATAAAATTACAACCCCTGAATTGCCGTTTGGAAAAGATGTCTCTGGAACCGGGGACATGACAGCGGCAGTTTTTTTATCCCGATATCTTGAAACAAAAGACCTCAAAAAAACTTTAGAGTTGTGTACGGCGTCCGTCCTTGGCGTTTTAAAGGCGAGTTTTAAAGCGGCTAACGCTAAAAGCGGCGCGTCGATAGAACTAAAAATAATTGACGCCCAGCAGGAGCTTGTCACTCCTTCGCATTCCTTTAAGGCGGAAAAAATAACCGCGTGAAAACAAATGAAAGTCAAAACATAAAAACGCCTGAATGGGCAAAGAAAAGCCCTTACGACCGTTATTTTGACTTCATAGCCCCGGACGCCGACCGTTACGC
The DNA here is from genome assembly GCF_054786115.1 of Treponema sp. R80B11-R83G3. NCBI lineage: Bacteria > Pseudomonadati > Spirochaetota > Spirochaetia > Treponematales > Treponemataceae > Treponema > Treponema sp. R80B11-R83G3. Next base: position 1,076 of record NZ_BDHF01000032.1, read on the forward strand.
GATTTTATTGGACGCAATATCGGCGTTAAAATTTAACTCTACCGTTATTTCAGTGGAGGGAAACCGCCATATTTTTATTTTCCCTCCCGGACAAAAATCCCTACGCGCCGCAGGAGGCATTTTCCCTTTCAGCGGCACAGACCCGTATCTTTTTTCCGCCCACTACGACCGCGTGTTGGGCAGCCCCGGCGCAAATGACAACAGCATCGCGGTATTTCATCTGTTAAAAGCAGCCGTCACTCTTGCGCAAAAAAACATTGACCGCTGGATGATTGTATTTACGGATAAGGAAGAATTATCCGCTGGCGAAGGCTTTGAAAAGCAAGGCTCATTTACTCTGGCAAAAAAAATAAAAAGCTGGGGGCTTGAAAAGGCAAAAATTTTTAATTTTGACGCGTGCGGCGCGGGAGGAGTATTTATCTTTTCCACAACGACGGATTTAATTTTAGAGGCGGGCAATCAGGGCGGCAACCGCCCTAACCTTCACAATGTAAGAAAAATCATCGCCTCCCTGCGGGATCACGCCCTAGAAACCGCCCAGCAACTTCGCCTTGAAAAAGTACTGCTCGCCCCTACCCCGTTCTCCGACGACGTTGGTTTCCTTCGCGCCGGCCTTGCAGCCCAAACCGTTACTATGCTCCCTGATAATGAAGCTTCCCAATACGAGACTCTGTTACGCGACCGTCCCAACTTCGGAAACCTAATCATCTCAGGAGAAATTAAAGCCCCCTCCGAATACCGCCATCTGCCCGAAACATGGCGCAATATGAACAACGCGAAAGACACCCCTGCGCGTTTAAGCCCGCAGTACTTTGAAAGCTTTGTAAATTTTGTAGTTGGGCTGTGTAAATAATTAGAAATTTTTCTACCACGAACCGCACGAACACCACGAACTTTTAATACATATCTTGTCGTTGTTCGTGTTGGTTCGTTTGGTTCGTGGTAAAATTTTTCTTCCCCCCCCTTGACAAAAAACAAAAAATTTGTTATTTTTTAAAAATAATAAAAGACCGCAGAGCATAGCGGTCTTATCCTAACAAAGGAGGGCAGTCTATGGACGATCCTGGCGGTAGTAGTACCGGCAAATTGAACCATGTAATAGGCGGCTATAGGCTGTTTGTCCCTCATTCTTGAGCGCAAAGATAAAGCATAGCGTCATTAATTAGCCAAAAAGCCTATAAATTCCTCATTTTACATGGAAAAGAATCCATTATGTGCCATATCGTTGATATTCACATAACGGACGACTTCTGCTAAAGAAGTAACTACCCGATCTCAGTAAAATTTCCTCCGCAAAAAAAATGTGTGCAACACGCTATGGCGGAGCTTTGGTCGGAGAAAATGGAAATGGAGGATATTATCATGGTAATTTGTTACACAATCGCCGTCATTATGCTCGTGGTTGGAATTAGTTTTTACACGGGAAAAGCGGCGGCGTACATTAAAAGTTATCAGAACATGGAAGAGAAAGAAAAAAGAAACATTAAAATAGGCGTTTTATGTAAAAACATAAGCCTTTTGTTTTTTTTAGCGGCAGTTATATTCGCCACCGCCGGAGCCTCTGAAGTTTTCAGGCATGATTATTTCAGATGGTTTATGGTCGGCTGGTTTGTGTTAAGCGCCATCGATGTCGTTTATATCGGAAAATCAAAACGGTTTGTTTATTTTTATACCTCAACCGCTACAGAACCTTTCCCTGTTTCTTCCCGAAGAAGGAGGTAAAAAATGTCAAAAGAAACAAAACAAACTGCGCGTCAACTCGCGCAGGAAGCTGTCCGCAGGGACGTTGTAAACCAAAGATACGACTATGCTTCCCAACATTCAGCAAAAGTCGTATTAACCAGCTTAAATACCACGCCGAAAGGTTTAAGCGTTGAAAAAGTGAACAAGCTCCGCGATAAATTCGGCAACAACAGGGTAACGCATGAAAAAGAAAAATCGTTATTTCAACGGCTCGCTAAAGCGTTTGTCAATCCATTTACAGCTATTCTTTTTGTATTAGTAATTGTTTCAAGCATCACGGACATCATTCTTCCAATCACTGGGGGCGAATATCCTGAATTTTTAACCGTAAGCATTATTACTACAATGATTATCATCAGCGGACTTATGCGCTTTATTCAGGAATCGCGCTCCAGCGTGGCGGTGCGCAAACTGCTTGCGATGATCACGACAACTGCTACTGTTGAGCGCATAGAGACAGGTCCCAAGGAAATCGATCTTGAGGATATTGTCGTGGGGGACATCGTGCGTCTTTCAGCGGGCGATATGGTTCCCGCCGACGTGCGGATAATCCAGTCAAAGGATTTGTTCATCAGCCAGTCCGCTCTGACGGGAGAAAGCGACCCGCTTGAAAAAGTACCCGATGAACTTCAGACAAAACCAAAAACTTATACGGAATGTTCAAACCTCGCTTTTATGGGAAGCAATGTAATTTCGGGAGCGGCAACCGCCGTTGTAGTCGCTACAGGCAACGATACCTTGTTTGGCTCTATGGCAAAGTCAGTCGCCGGAGAAGCCGTACAAACAAGTTTTGAAAAAGGCGTAAACGCCGTATCATGGGTTTTAATTCGTTTTATGCTTGTCATGGTTCCCGTTGTGTTTATCGCAAACGGACTCACATCGCAGGAAGGCTGGATGGGGGCGTTCCTGTTCGGTATCGCCGTGGCTGTCGGGCTTACGCCTGAAATGCTTCCAATGATCGTTACTGCCTGTCTTTCCAAAGGCGCGGTGTCAATGTCAAAGAAAAAGACGATCATCAAAAACTTGAACTCCATGCAGAACTTTGGAGCGATAGATATTCTTTGCACGGACAAAACCGGAACGCTCACACAGGATAAAGTTGTTCTGGAATACCACATGGACGTTCACGGCAATGAAGACGTGCGGGTATTGCGCCACGCTTTCTTAAACAGTTTTTATCAGACCGGACTAAAAAATTTGATGGATGTCGCCATTATTAAAAGGACGCAGGAAGAAGCCGAGAAAGCGAATGACGCACAAACGAATAACGGTAATAGCGTTGCACCTAACGGTGCGGCTAAATTGGGCGAATTGTCGATGGTTTATGAAAAAGTGGACGAAATACCGTTTGATTTCAGCCGGCGCAGAATGAGCGTTGTCGTCTCCGACAAAGGCGGCAAGACGCAGATGATCACAAAGGGAGCCGTTGAGGAAATGCTCTCCGTTTGCTCTTACGCTGAATATGGAGGCAAAGTAGAGCCTTTAACTTCAGAACTAAAAAAAGAAGTTTTAAAAACGGTGGACAAATACAACAATGACGGATTCCGCGTACTCGCCGTAGCGCAAAAAGTAAATCCGGCTCCTGTCGGCGCTTTTTCCGTAAAAGACGAAACGGAGATGACGCTTATCGGCTATCTCGCCTTCCTCGACCCGCCGAAGCATGATACCGCCCAAGCTATTCAAGCTTTGTTGGAGTACGGCGTTACTACAAAAATCCTCACAGGCGACAACGACAAAGTAACCCGCACCATCTGCAAGCAAGTCGGCCTAAGGATAGATAATCTTCTGCTCGGTTCCGATGTGGATAATATGGACGACAAGGAACTTGGAAGGGCGGCTGAAAAAACCAACGTGTTCGCAAAACTTTCCCCTGAACAAAAAGCAAGAATTGTCAGCGCACTGCGGGAAAAGGGCCATGTTGTCGGCTTCATGGGAGACGGCATCAACGATGCGGCGGCAATGAGAACTGCTGATGTCGGCATTTCCGTTGACACGGCGGTAGACATAGCCAAAGAATCCGCCGACATTATTCTGCTGGAAAAAGATTTAATGGTGCTTGAAGAAGGTTTAATCGAAGGGCGCAAGACTTACGCCAACATGGTAAAGTACATCAAAATGACCGCAAGCTCAAACTTCGGCAATATGTTCTCCGTCGTGCTGTCAAGCGCGTTGCTTCCTTTCCTGCCCATGCTCAGCATACACATTTTGTTCCTGAATCTTATTTACGATATTTCCTGCTCAACGATTCCGTGGGACAATGTGGATAAAGAGTTTCTGCAAAAGCCGAGGAAATGGGACGCTTCGTCTGTCGGCAGTTTTATGATTTGGATTGGACCGACAAGCTCTGTGTTCGATTTAACCACTTACCTATTGATGTACTTCTACATCTGCCCGAAGTTTGTTTCTGACGGAGTGTTGTTTAACGCCATTCCTGAAGGCACTATCATAGGCTCGGGATTGTTTGCGGGGTTCGACATGAGATATGCCTATATGGCGATGTTCCATGCCGGATGGCAAGTTGAATCAATGTGGAGTCAAACCTTTGTTATTCACATGATCAGAACGCCGAAAATTCCGTTTATCCAAAGCCATGCAGCATGGCCGCTAACAACACTAACCTGCGCGGGTATTGCGCTGCTGACTTACATTCCGTTTACGCCATTTGGCAGAAGAATAGATCTTGTCCCTCTTCCGGGTGAGTATTTTATTTGGCTTGTCGCGACGATACTGCTGTACATGCTGTTAGCGACCTGTCTTAAAAAAGCGTATGTTAAACACTACGGCGAATTGCTGTAAAGGAGAGATAAAATTATGAGCATTTTTGATGTTGATAGAGCGTATTGGATCGGCATGGCCATCCTCGGAGCGGTAACTTTAGCGTACATTCTTGTCTGTTGGCTTATTCCGCCTAAGAAGGAAAAGAAGCGATAAGAGATAATATGGTGACTGTTACCTTTTTTCAAATGGTGACAGTCACCTACTATACGAATATATAGTATAATTACCCCAAACCCCAAAAAAATCTTCATTTTTCAGCATTTTGAATCAAGCAAATCGGCACATTCACTCCATATATAGGCAGAAAATATTTATTTTTGGAGGTTTGAAAATGAGAAAGAAAAGAGAATTCATTGAAGGCGCGACATATCATGTCACTTCACGGACTAATAATAAAATTAAGGTGTTTGATAACAGGCTTGGGCGGAAAATTATGCTTCTTACTCTTGAAGAAGCAAAAGAAAAGTACGGGTTTTGCCTGTACAATTTTTTATTGTCCTCCCAACACCCTGCCGTCGGGGCCGCGCAGAATGGGATAGCCGCGTGATTCAACTGTGGAAAAATCCCATGCCGAATCGCTGAAGCCTAAAGTAGTCCGCCAGAAATCGCGGTTGCGGAAGTCGCCGAGACCAGCGTCCTCTCCGTCTTTGCCGTCAGAGGTTTTGCTCAGCGTGACAGTGCCTGAGTAACCCGGCGCAGTAATTTCTCTCGGCCATGGATATTGATAGGTTTCGTGTTCATACAGCTTCATGGCGTTGTACGCGTAGTTGTTTGTGCCGGTACCTGCTCCTAAAACCCTCCCGATGTTTTTTGTACCGGGACCTGTGGCAGTAACGCTTAACCCAAGCGCCGCGCTGTTTTGTATAGTGGCGCTGTTGGGTATAGTGCTATCTGTTGGTGTAGTAGTATAAATTCGTCCCACGAGCCCTCCTGTATATGACTGCTGGCTGCCCAATTGCCTCTGTGCGATGACGCTGCCTTTGGCAAAACAATGATTCATATCACTATTTCGTAATTCTCCACACACACCCCCCGCATTACCTCTACCATTAATAAATATATCTCCCAAAGCGTAACAGTCGTTAATTGTGCAGGGAACCACAGCTAAAGCGAATAAAGCTCCAGCCGTAATAGACCCAGGATTGTCTCCAATCCTTACTGCGTTCACATTCCCTGTTGCGTAACAATATGATAATTCTGCTCCGTCAATGTTTCCCAAAAAACCGCCTAATTCCACATAACCATAGGCAACAGAGCTTAAATCTGCTTTAGAGTAACAATATGAAATGTTTCCACTTAAAGTTCCTACAAAACCTCCAGCAGTTAGATATTCGGTTGAATTTGAACCGATATTCGACACTATTTGACCTTCGCTGTAACAGTTTACAATCGTAGAAGTCATAATTTGGCCGCAAAATCCTCCCATCGAAGTATTATTTTCGTTGTCAATATCAATGGGGGTTTTATTCATCTCAAAGCGATTAAAAGATACGCCGCAGTTTTTGATATCACAATTTGTTATTTCCCCTCCAAATCCACCCGAGCAGACATATCCCTGATCAATCCATACCGTAATACTGCCCTGCTTATAGTCCGAATTACTAAGCTCAACGCTTTTTAAACCATTATTATCTAAACCATTAATAAAACCTGAAAAGCCGCCAACAAAGGTATGTGAAATCACCAGATGCGAACTGCTGCCCACGGTTATATCCCCCACAACGCTTGTCTCTTCCACTGTAACGATGCAGTCGTTGCCTATATTTTCCCAGTTGCTGCCGATGTTCACATAATCATTATTACCGCAGGAACCTGTAACGCCTCCTACATTTAAAGATAATACGTTATTGTTGGTATCTTTTAATATGGAGCCGTTGTTTTTACTTACCGTAAGGTTAAGACTTGAGTACGCGTTTTTTATCGTTGTTCTGGTCTCGCCTGTAATGATGCCTGCAATGCCGCCGATATAAGCTTTGTTACTTCCAGTCACGTTGAAGGTAAAGTCGCCTTTGACAAGAATGTTTTCAAGTCTTGCCCCAAGCGTTGCCGTCCCAGCGATACAACCAAAACGTGATTCAGCCGCCGGACCGGTAGCGCTTCCCGAGTACCGCACGGATAAATCGCGGACGACGGCGTTCTCGCCGGACACAGTGCCGAACAAGCCCATGTTTTCGGCGACGGTTAAGCCGCTAATGCTAATGGTATGCCCGTTGCCGTAGAACTTGCCGGTAAAGTTTCCAGCAAGCGGCGTCCACTCTGACAGGGTTACGTCTTCGGTAAGCACAAAGTTATTTACACTATTGGCAACAAGCGCCGTAGAAAAATTGGATTGGGTCAGGAGAACTGTGTTTCCCTGCGTAACAGTCATGCCCTCAATATTCCAGACGGAAAGCGTCTGCGCCGCCGCCTTGCCCGCCGCGTTGTACGCAACCACGCTGATGTCATAGCGCGTAACGCCGCCGACCGCCTGCCCGCCCCTCACGCCGGATTTGTTTATGACGGGAACCTGAAAGTCTTTTGTATCTTTGTCGTCAATACGTTCCTCAATGCCGTTTACAGACACATAAGCGCCAGTCATGCCTTCCGGGGTAGTCCAACTTACTGTTATCGAATTTCCGGCGGCGTTGCAAACCGCCTGAAGGCCGGTAACAGGGGTAATTATCTCCGTCGAATACTTTACAATGAGGAGGGTGTCCTTCCAGTCCGTGGACACGTTCCCAATGCTGTCTTCAAACTTCACGTACACCCGGTAACCGCCCGTATCCTGCAAGTCGGTTATGCTTTCGGGGCTCCATGTTTTATTCAGCGTCAGCCCGTTGTACACGTTGAGCCTTCCGCTTGTCTTTTTCTCCGCCTGAGTGTCCTCTCCGATGCGGACATACCAATACAGGCTGCTTGCCTCATCCATCGTCCACGGCAGTCCCCACGCCTGCGCCGCCCTAATGCCGCCCTGTGTTCCGTTATCCGCAAGGTCTTCAAGACCGTCCACAGTCAAGGTTATTCCCTTGCCCGCGCCGTACACGTGGATTGTTTTATTTATCGTTTCAAACGAGGACGGCTCGTTCAGCCTCGCGCTAAGATTGTTTACGTCAGGGGCCGAGAGGTCCATCACGACCGTCACGTACTGCCCTTCCGCGACCGCCTCGTTCGCCAGCAACGGTTGGACGGGGGCGTCGGCATCGTCATGCAACGGCAATATTATAATTTGAATTATGCCCGACCTGTCCGTTTGCAAAACGTGGGTAAATGTGTAAACGCCGCCCGACAGGGTAAAGTCCGTACATTCATCTTCAACCGTCTGGCCTGAAGCGTTGAAGCCGCCCAAGTTATACGCCAGTCTCTCGACGACCTTTATTTTGTTCGGTACGGAAGGCGCCCCCTCAGGCGGGTTAACGGAAAATTTGATGTGCGCGGTTTTTCTGTCGCTCTGGTTAAACCGCCTGTCTATCGAAGGGCTGTTCCACGGGTAATCCGCCGTGTCCCCAAACCAGCTCGTCCCGTTCCTGCTCGCCGTTATGTATTCGGCGCGGTAGGCTTTCTGTGCCTCCCTCGAATCGGTCTGGTAGCTGATGACCTCCGCCTGCGCCATCGCCACGCCGTTTAAGTTTTGCACCCCCGGCCATAAGGTCACGCTTATCGACAGCAGGGCGAGCTCGCTCGCGGTTTCCTCTTTCGGCGTAAGGACGATGCGATTAGCCGCCGGAAACCCAACCATGAAATAACCCGACAAATCGCCGTCCCCGTTGAACGGCTGTCCGCGCACGTTGTTCCCGACGTTGCTAGCGTATATGCCCGTAACGGTGACGGTTTCGCCTAACACGGCGGTTTCGGTTTTTATGCCCATGTTGAACCAGACGTTCACCGTCTGATTGAACGGGAAAGGCGTAAGTATGGGGTTAAGCGGCGGGTTGGTCTGCTGTGTCAGGCGGGGACGCGGGTCGCACCATGGCACGAGCGTTACCGGCTCTTTAATGTTGATTTTTACCTTCGCCGTTCTCGCTCCGGTATCGCTGGTGCTTTCGGTTATTATGACTCCTTTGTCGTTCAGGGATAAACTTTCAACCTCGCCGCTGCTTACGTTTTTGTCTAATTCTGCGTAATCGGCAGTTTTAAAGGCGAGCCATTTTTCAAAGCCGAATCCCGACAGCGGCGTAAACTCCACCCCAAACTCGTAGCCCAGCCGGGTGTCGCCGCATTTGCCTTCCCCACTCTGAGGACTGTTCCCCCATTCCGGCGGAAATGCCACGGTTACTGTCAATTTTGCCGCGTTAGCCCAATCCACCTCGTCGCTTATTTGTTTAAACAGGTCAACTTTGGGACCGGTAAACAAATCGCATGAAACAATGAACAATGAGTAATTAGCAATGAGCAATGCAAGAAAAAGCGGATGGCGGCGTTGTTTTTTGGGGGTACGATTATATCTATTACTCATTATGTTATTGTTTTGACTCTCTTTGAAAGGTTTATATATTTTCATATTAAAATAATAGCATATTTCAGAAAAATGTCAATAATAAGGTGACAGTCACCTTTTGCGCCGCAAAAAAAAAGGACGGCGTATCAGCCGTCCCTTTTAACGCGTTTTCAGCGGTAAATCAATTGTACCCCATATCGTTAATCCGTTCCATCGGCGACACAATCTCCGTTACGCGCACGCCGAAGTTTTCATCAATAACTACAACTTCGCCCTTAGCGATAAGTTTATGGTTAACAAGAATATCCACAGGCTCGCCTGCAAGTTTATCCAACTCAATAATCGTGCCTTCGCCCATGCCTAAAATTTCTTTTATCAGTTTGCGCGTGCGGCCAAGTTCTACGGTCATCTCCATGGACACGTCCATGATAAGGCCGATATTGCCCGTTTCGTGAGCGCCAAGACGCGGCTGCATCAAATTGGGGAACTGTACAGGCTGCACATTGGCAGATCCGACGTTAGGCGACATGCCCATTGGCATACCTTGACCCATTCCCCCCATATTCATTCCGCTCATATTCATGCCCCCCATATTCATTCCCATGTTTTGCTGCATTCCCATACCGCCGCCGCCCATTCCCGCCGCCGGAGCCGCCTGCGCATTGCCGCTTAGGCCGTTGGAAATATCGGCGGCAGGCGCCGGTCCTAAAACTTCCCATATCTGGTGGGAAAGCCCGTCGCCCATGTCAAGACCGTAAGTCATAACGGCAAAAGTACCCGCAGGAAGCGCCGCCGCGGCTTTTGGAACATTAGCCGCAGTTGGAGAAGCGGAAGCTATCGATTTATTTCCGGTTTTATCGGTAAGAGCGGTTATTTGCGTCCCCGAGATTTGAGAAACAACTTCCCCGATTACGGACATCGCCATCTCATCAAGCTGTATATCGCTCTCTTTAGTCATAAGGCTTGCGATAGCCTTGGCTGATTCTTCAGAGAAAATGAAACAATGCTCGCCTGGGAAGCCTGAAGTAAAATTGGTATTTACTACGGTAACCATGCCCGGCAACAGAGCCAATAAGTCATCACGCGTCGTAGACGCTACTTCAGGACCGACAAGAGTTACGGTCGTGCCTGTAAGAGCGGCAAGATTGGAAGAAAGAGCGCCAGTAGTTGAAGAAAAAAACGTTTCAAGCGAGTTAACGTCAAAAGCTGCGCCGGCAGACGGAGGCGCCATTGTAGCCGCAGGCGCGCTGCTATGGCTGCTTGACGATGAATCTACACCAGACAATAATGCGTCTATTTCATCCTGCGAAAGTGCGCCATCGCTCATCATAATTCCTCTCCTTCAGACGCAAGCTCTTCAAATTCTTCATGCACAACCTCGTCTATTTTTTGCGTTATCTGAACCGCAATTTTTTTCCCGATAATGCCGGGGCGGCACAGAAACTTTTTCCTTGAGCCGATGTTAAGTGAATAAGGATCGCCAATACGGGTATTGTATAGCCTTATTACATCCCCAATCTGCAACGAAAGAACGTCCCGGACAGGCACGTTTATCTTTCCAATTTCGGCTGTTACATTAACATCGACCGTTGCGAGCTTATCCTTTAGAACATTAAGGTTTTCAGTAGTGGCGTTACGGCGCACCGAAGAATACCAGAATTGGGCGGACAATTTGCCGATTATCGGCTCTATTGTAAGGTAGGGAATACAGAAGTTCATCATGCCTTCCACGTCTCCTACCTTTGTTTCAAGCGTTACAAGAACGACCATTTCCGTAGGAGGCACTATTTGCGCGAACTGTGGATTGGTATCAATCTGCCCAAGGCGGGGGCGCAGGTCGATAACCGTAGTCCACGCTTCGCGCATATTCCCTAAAATACGGACGATAATCCCTTCCATTACTGATTGCTCGATATCAGTCAATTCGTGCTGGGATTTGGTGCCTTCGCCCGTTCCGCCAAAAAGACGGTCGATTATGGAAAATGTAATCGCCGGGTCAATTTCCAAAATAGCGTTACCTTTGAGGGGGTCCATATTGATAATAGCCAAAGTTGTCGGGGTGGGAATGGAGCGGATAAATTCTTCGTAAGTCAGCTGATCTACCGAAGCGACATGGACGTGAACCATACTGCGAAGCTGGGCGGAAAGGCTTGTCGTGGTTAAGCGGGCGAAAGTTTCGTGCATTATTGAAACAGTACGGATTTGTTCCTTGGAAAACTTATCGGGGCGTTTAAAGTCATATATTTTGATTTTCCGGCTGTCCGCAGCCGGCCTAAAGTCTTCAGGCTCGGTATCTCCGGCGTTTATTGCGGTTAATAGCTGGTCTATCTCATCCTGTGACAGAACTTCTGTCATATTACCCCTGAAGCTCCCTTTTTATCATAATAAACTTATCTTTCACTCTTGACAAGAGTAAGCCTGACCGCATGAACGCGGTCATGTTAGAAATTCTCCATTACGTCCAATTTATTGAACAAAACCAGCCGCACCCGCGCCGTATCCAAAAAACGGGTATTTAACTGTTCACGGATTTCGTATTTAAGCTCTTCTTCCCTTTCCGGCGCAAGTTCAGCGGCTGTTTTCGCGGCAAAAAAGCGCCTTACAAAATCGCGTAATTCATACCGGCGGCTGGTTAATTCCGCAGATGCGTTATTATCGCCCAAATCGTAGCCTAGAATCATTTCCACGCTGACCGTAGAACTCACGGGGAAATCCTTTGTTCTGACCGTCATGGAGCCAATCATATCGAAATAATTGTACTCCGGCCTCTTACCCACATAAGGGGAAGCGGGATCCGCGATAACTGTTTGGGATTTACCGCCTTTATTCAAAATATTGACGGTAATAATACAAACAGTGACTATAAAAATTAACGCGCCTAGGCCAATAGCCACAAACTTTAAAATAGTCGGAAGCAAACTGCCAAGTCCGCCGCCTCTTTTCTTGGCGGCGCCGCCAGCTTCAGGAGCATCACCGCTATCAAGATCAATATCATCACTATCAGACATTCCAAAAACCTCCCCAATGCAATTCTAACCGAAATTTGATTAAATTTGCGGTTATTCTTATTAATCATCGGCGAATTCTTTATAAATTCTTACCTATTTTCAGGATAAACGCCATATAAAACCACATAAAAACGAGGCTAATTAAGCATATACTATTACAGTACCAATCAAAAAACAGCTCAGTTGTTTGGCCTTATGCCGCTTGTGTTGTACGCAATGGCGTATGTTCCTGTATCCCTGTCCCCATCTAATGCGCGTACCCTGATAGTAACTTTACCTGTTGAACTTGCAGTAAATGAAACTGGAGCATCCCATGCGCTGTCATTTTCAGGCGTTTCATTGAAAGTTAATGGAATTGGATTATTACCGCTATTAAAGGCGTAAACATCAATATCTAATGTTTTACTGTCATCTCCCTCATAACTGTCGTTCCACCAAAGGTAATATGTATTTCCATTGGTAACATTGATTGAATACCAGTTAACATCATAAGCGCTATTAATACTTCCATTTTTCCAAGTATTTGAGGTAAGCGGTAATACGCTTAAACCCATATAATTAATACTGACCGTACCAAGATTGCCAACATTGGCGTTTACGCTGTTGATATTTTTAGTACCCGGAATATTAATCTGAGATTCATCTCTACCGCCCACAGGTCTGACATACAAGGTAAAATTCCCGGTTGAAGCGAAAAAGTTATCATTATTATAGATGGGGATTGACCAATTAATATTTGTAAAAGTATCTGAACCCGCTCCCAAATTTATCCGGCTTTTATTGCTATTCCATTGATTGTATCCGTTAGAACCACTAACCGAAATATACACCAGCGGCGTTGGGCTTGGAACCTCGGTTAAGGTAATAGTACCGGTGATCACGCCGATTTTTGAGCCGCGATTGCCCATCAGAGGAAATCCGCAATAAATCTCCGTACTGGCATTTAACCTGTCACCTCCGCTGAAGGGCCGCGTCAGAGCTTCATCTTTATAGAGTTGTCCGGGTAATAATCCCGATTCAAGCGTCTGGGCATAGGTCATGCCTTCCATATACTGATAAAATTCGTCCAGCGTTATCCCGCTTGAAGGCACACCCATTTCAACCGCAATATTGCCAAACGTATATTTAAAAGCGTACTTTTTATAGTCGGTAAAACTTGTTACCGCGTTTGAAACAGCGGTAAAATGAACCGCCGATTTGCTGATGTAATATTGTATAGGCTCATTATTAATCACAAAGACCACATACGATGAACCGCCTATCCATGTCGTGCCGCTTCTGGGATTCAACCTAATTTCCCCTGTTGCGTAGTTTTGAATTGTCCCTGCCCCATAGCATTGATGTTCCCCGATCAAAACATTCGGACTTGCAAACAGATAAATATCTATTTGGCAGCCATTGTAAATATAAGGCAACCCGTCAATAGTGATGGTATTCGGTCTGGTACCGGGGCCATTGTTGTTTACCGCCGAGTTAAAGGTACTTGTCGCGGACGTAAGAGCGGATGTTCTTGCGGTAACATCATTTTTTGTCACGTTAGGATCACGGGCGGCGTTTAACGCGTTAGTGTAGGCGGCATTAAACGGCGACCATTGCGTTTGGGTAGCCCATTTGTAGCCGGAAGGCGCTTGCGACGCGTTTGCCGCAATCACAACTCCGGTTTTTACCGTATCAGCGGCCCGAATAGCATCAAACAGGGAATTTTTATTCGCCGTTGACCCAAGTTGTTTATTTGTGTTGATTGTATTTATGGCTGAAACAAGGAGAGCATAAACACTGTCAATATTGCCGGTCTGATTTGATGCCGCAGTTACAGCATTGTTAAAAGCGCGCATCAAATCAGAATAATTGCCCTGATTAACCCAGTATTCCGCCGGACCTATATCGTCTCCGTTGTTACTTGTTTTAATCTTCTCTTGTATTGTCTTCGCGAATTCAAGTAAATCGTTAAGTTCTGTTTGGGTAAAGTCTGATGATTTAGTTCCGTCCTTTCGCTCATATTTAAATAGGGTAATCTCCATATTCAATGAGTTTAATATAGTATTTACTGTATCTTGGCTGGATGATGTGAAGGCGTTTTTAGCTTGTGTAATGCCCGTTTCAAAGGTATCCATAACCGATTGGGAAACATACTTTCTGCCTTGCGCGACCTCTTCCGGTGATGAAGCTACAACTACAAATAATTTTTCAAATTCCGCTTCGGCGATTTTAGCGGCTAGACCAGTTTTATTCACCGGATCGGCAGTTCCCGGTTGTCTAGCGCTTTTAAATTCTTCAATTTTATCAGCCAGATCTCTTACTGCCTTATTTACAACCGTTTGACTGGTAGAATTAAGGGCCGCTTTCGCTGTGGCAATATCTGATTCAAAATCATCTTTCACCTGAAATGTAACCCAGTATGTTCCAAGCGGTACATTATTTCCATTTACTGAAGCGGCAGTAATATCAAATTCGTTTTGCGCTTCAGCAATTGTTGCCTCAAGTTTGTCATAATTAACCTGGCCTCCAGTGGCAGAACAAGCTGTTAAAACAGGCAACCATGCCGCTAGAATTATTGAAATTATTTTAAAAAGTTTTTTATTTTTCATAATGTATTCCTCTTCTATAATAACACAGAATATTGGAATTTTCACTGAATTTGCATGATTTATTGATGAATACATTGAAAGATGAATTTTGTCAAAGCAGACTGAGTGTTATGAATTTTTGCATTATTGAATAGTTGACATATTATCAGGTTTTAGTTAGGATTTATCCCTAGATATGCTTAAAAAGCCTTCTATGTTCTAATACATTCCCCGGTTGTGTAATGGTAGCACGGCAGACTCTGGATCTGCTTGTGGGGGTTCAAATCCTCCCTGGGGAAATACGGCTAATTCTTTACGTTGTAAGGAATTAGCGGGAGGACTACCCTACAAAGGGCGTTCTTAATCATTGCGTATAACGAAAACGGCACATAAAAACGACACATGGAATCGTTTTTCAATGCCGTTAGCAAGGATTAGGACATGAAAAATCTTCCGTTCTCCGTTTTCAAGAGGGCAGACCGCCCATGTTATTCAGTGTCATTCAAGAACGAGGCAACCGGGGAATATTATCCGGCAATCAGTACTCGGCAAAAGACCGAAGCGGAGGCGTTAAAAACCGCCTTCGCATGGCTTCGCGACGGGATACCCCAAAAGCGGAAAACCGTAAGGGTTCAAATTCAAGATTTGTCCATTAAAGACACGGCGCGGAAAATAAAAACGAAAGCCGAAGCGGAAATCCTGATCGAGGAATTGAAACGGACGGGATGGATAAAAAGCTATGTGCTGACAGAATCCCCGGAAGCGCAGGATTTTACTTTGTTTTTAACTGAATTCTGGGATTGGGAAAAATCACCGTATATAAAAGAGAAGCGGCGCAAAAACCACGGCATACACCGCAGGCATTGCAAACTCCAAAGCCAGGCTATAACGCTTTATTGGGAATCTTTTTTCAAAGGGCGTTTTTTGGGAGATATTAGATCAATTGATATTGACGCTTTTATAAACCAAATAGGGGAAAAAGATTTATCGGCTTCACGGAAAAATGGAATTATAAAGGCCGGAACAAAACCTCTCCGATGGGCTTTTTCAAAAGGGAAAATCGAAACAGATCCGACAAGGGGACATCTTCTTTTCTCCGGCGCAACGCAAGAACGGAACGTATTATCTCCTGCCGCCGCAACCGCCGTTTTCCGTGTTGAGTGGAAGGACGAAAGGGCGAAACTTGCCAATATGCTGTCTGCCGTTACAGGCATGAGGCAGGGCGAAATCCTAGCATTGCGTTTGCAGGACTTGGGATCTGACTGTCTTTATGTACGGGGCGCATGGGGCGGCGCGGACGGATTGAAACTTCCAAAAAACAACAAGCCCCGGACTGTTGAACTGCCTTTTCCTGGTATATTGCTAGGGCTTATTGATCTGGCGAAGAAAAACCCTTGGGGCGTATCTCCTGATAGCTTTATTTTCTGGACGGAGTATAAAGACGGTGTTCCTATGCAAGGCGCGATGTTTGTAAAAGGACTCCGCGCTGCGCTAGTAAAAAGCGGCTTTTCAGAAAATGAGGCTGAGAAATACGTTTTTCATTCTTGGCGGCATTTTTATACGACATATCTTATGGGAAAACTTGAAAAGAAATTGTTGAAATCGCAAACAGGACACCTGACAGATGAAATGCTAAACCATTACGGGGAACACCGTATAGCCGGAGACAGAGAACGGATACAGCAGGCGCAGATTGAAACCTTTGGCAGTTTAATACCTTCGGGGCAAATGCATAACTGAAATGTTATGTGCAATTTTAACTCTTTTATTCTCATTATTTATTATCTTTTTATTTCTTTAGTTTTCTTTATCTATCTTCTTACATTTAATTGCATAAAATAAAAGAGAATAATAAAAAACATCTTGACAAAATAACTATTGTGTGGGTATGCTGTAATTGTATAAAAGATAACTAAACACAGAGAGCCGTTACTATCTGCCGGGATAGGCGCATGGATTTAAAGTCATGCATTTTTACCGACAGATAGTGACGGCTTTTTTTGTGTTTAGAAAATTTCATTTTGGAGGAATTATGAATACCATTTCTTTACAAGACAGCGTCCTATCGAGGAAGGCGGCCGCCAATTACTTGGGAGTTTGTTTGGCTACTTTGGACAGCTTAAAAATCCCTAGAACGAAGGTGAGGCGCAGGGTACTGTATCGGCAATCTGTGTTGCTTCAATGGCTTGAGAAAAACACCAAGGAAATAAAATCGTGAACCAGAGCAAGGCAGAGGCGATGATTACGCGTCTTTTGGTAAATGCCGCTGAATTAAAATTTGGCTCGGCTTCTGTTACCGCAAAAGTCCATGACGGCCGGGTTACGGAAGTGTTGTA